>PEZS01000002.1:103125-193500 GCA_002778785.1 Bdellovibrionales bacterium CG10_big_fil_rev_8_21_14_0_10_45_34
ATACCTCCCACGAAAACCTGTCAGATCCTAGAAAAAAGCTCTCTTTTGGGGGGACCTCTGCGTAGATTTTTTTATGAAGAAACTTTTTTTGCGGGGCGATAAAGAGAAAGCTCTCCATCAAGCTTTGCCCCAGCAAGTTCCCGGCCATCCAAGAAGAATGGGCCTTTATTGGCTTCGATCTCGGCCTGTAAATTCAGCATACTCTTAACGGAGTCTCGTTTGACTGTGACTCCGCTGGCCACGTAACGGGATGAAAAGTCGCGCCGCCCTGGTTGACCATCCAAAAACGCATGCCACATTACGGTATCAACCTTTAATCTATAAGTGAGAGAGTCGGCCTTCGTGTGTATGGGTGTGTAAGCTGTGACGACCTCTAAGTCGCCATAATTGGCGTGAAATTTTAGTGCCGGTCTATCCCACTGTGTGACTCCGTATAAATATTCTGCGTTCACATACCATAAACCAAAGGCTTTTGAGAGAAAGCCCAACCTGTGGACATGATAAGCCTTATCTACAAAGCTATTCATCGATATAAAGTTGTGAGCCATCCAGTGGCCAAGACGCATCGTTGGTATAATTGTAAAAAGCGATAGCGGGATCCAATCCAGTTCGGCTGGAGGATTCAGTCGCTTTATTAGACCGGGTTCCATCGAGTCGCGCTCTACGCAAAATCCGCACACGACTCCAGGCATAAGTGCCGCATCATAAAATACCCAGCCCGGCGTGGTGAGTCCGTCGCTTTTGAAAGCAAATTCATCGAGAACCAACAAAAATTTGCAGAATGGGGCATTCTTGAGTTCTTGTGGATCCAAAATTAACGGCTGCGAAAAGAAGGGGAAAGAGTGTAAACTCCCCGGTCTTTCCACCCGATTGTCTTTACGAATAAGAATGTACGGTCTGAGATTCGCCTCTTTTAGCCAGTCCACATTTGTGCTCACTTCAGTTTGGGCCCAATCATGTCTTCGGGTTTAACTAGGGAGTCAAATTTTTCTGCAGTTAAAAGTCCCATTTTTACCGCCTCTTCTTTGAGGGTTGTGCCGTTCACATAAGCCGCCTTAGCGATTTTTGCGGCATTGTCATAGCCGATATGAGGATTCAGAGCCGTTACCAACATTAATGAATTTTCAAGATGCCTTTTAATCGCAGAGTGGTTGGCTGCAATTCCCACCACGCAGTTAGACTGAAAACTTTCACAGGCATCGGCAAGTAGACGGACTGAGTTGAGAACATTAAACACAATCACCGGCTTAAAGACATTAAGTTCAAAGTGTCCAGATGCTCCGGCGACTGTAACGGCTGTGTCGTTACCAATGACTTGAGCACAAACCATCGTCATGGCTTCACACTGAGTAGGATTCACTTTTCCTGGCATTATAGAACTTCCGGGCTCGTTCGCAGGGAGCACTATTTCGCAGAAACCTGATCGAGGACCACTCCCGAGAAGGCGAACGTCATTAGCAATTTTCATAAGAGATACAGCCGTCGTTTTCAAGGCTCCGCTTAGCTGGACAAGAGCATCATGTGCGGCAAGTGCTTCAAACTTATTGGGCGCAGAAACAAAAGGCAGTCCAGTTGTCTTTGCAACCGCCAGAGCCACTTTATCTGCAAACTCTGGGTGGGTGTTAAGGCCAGTGCCAACAGCAGTGCCACCTTGAGCCAGTTCAAACACATCGGATAAGTTCTTTTCCACTCTCTCAATGTCTTTTTTGAGCTGATGGGCATATCCACCGAACTCTTGACCGAGAGTCAGCGGAGTCGCATCCATTAAATGGGTTCTTCCGATCTTAACGATGTCTTTAAATTGCTGCGACTTAGCTTCAAGCCCAGCCTTCAACTTCGTCATTGCCGGAATTAAAGCATTCGTAACTTGAGTTGCCACTGCAATGTGCATAACCGTCGGAAAGCTATCATTTGAAGATTGACCTCGATTCACATCATCATTTGGATGAACCAGGTTTTTATCGCCCTTCTTACCCCCTAGAAACTCGGCGGCCCTGTTGGCGATCACTTCATTAGCATTCATATTTGACTGTGTACCACTTCCAGTTTGCCAAACAACCAACGGAAAATGCTCATCGAGCGTGCCAGCCATCACCTCTTCTGCCGCCGCTGTAATGGCCGTTGCTTTTTTGGATTCTAAAACTCCCAAGTCGGAGTTAACCTCTGCAGCACATTTTTTTAGAACACCGAAAGCGTATATCACCTCACGCGGAAATCGATCTCCCCCAATTCTGAAATTCATAAGAGATCTTTCGGTCTGGGCTCCCCAGTACCTATCAGACTGCACTTTCATTTCACCCATTGAGTCAGTTTCAATTCTGTATTCCATCATCGCTCCTCGGCGGCAAATGCCCGTTGCTAATTAACACATTCTCAAGAAACTGCCACTTTTACAGCAACTTGTTATCTGACCGATTTTCTATAAACGCTAAAGGGATTTCTCCTCACCTTTGACTCTATGTACCTGTGTCACACTAGCTTGATCTGTAGGGTAGATGACCATCTCTTGTATGTTCACGTGTTTTGGGCGATCAAGGCACCAGAAGATGCTCTCGGCGACGTCTTTTGCAGTCAACGCCGTCATACCTCTATAAACTTCTCCCGCCAATTTTTCGGAGCCAAACCTCACTTGGCTAAACTCCGTCTCTACCATGCCCGGTTCTATATTGCAGACTCGCACCGGGTTCCCTAGCAAATCCATTCTGATTCCTTCTGAGAAAGCTCTCACTGCAAACTTCGTGGCACAGTAGACAGCGCCGCCCGGATAAGTCCAGCGACCCGCGACTGAGCCCACGTTAACAATATCTGCACTCGGTTGCTTTGTTAAAAAGGGTAAACACAATTGAGTGACCTTCATCAATCCCAAAAGATTCACATCGACCATCCTTTGCCAGTCACTCCAGTTGGCGCTGTCGACAGGGTCTCGGCCTAAAGCTAAGCCAGCGTTATTAACTAAAACTGACAACTTTGGTGCCCACTCAGCGTCTTGAAATACCCTGGAGAGCTCTTTGTGATCAGTGATGTCTACTGAGTGCCCCCAAAATCGGCACGAAACATTCTGCTCTTTGAGTTCTTGCTCGAGTTCTTTAAGGCGATCAGTGCGTCTTCCGATAGCAACGATATCCCATTTCTGACCAAGAAGTTTAGCTGTTTGCCAGCCAATACCTGATGTAGCGCCGGTGACGAGAGCGACGGGTCGACTCACTTAACCTCCATTGACTCAATGCATTTTTCGCGCAAAAACCACTAGAACCCAATTTGAATGTTTGTGATACCAGGGAGTTTCAATCGGTTGACCTATGTGGTCAAGCTCCACTTTTGTGGCGCAAATGGAGATAGAAATGAGCAAAAAATTTTGGCTGATGAAATCAGAGCCCAACGTCTACTCTATTGACGATCTTAAATCTGAAAAAAGGACCCTCTGGGACGGCGTACGAAATTATCAGGCCAGAAACTATATGATGAACGAGATGAGTCAGGGTGATGTTGTCTTTTTTTACCATTCGAACACTGACCCTTCTGGCCTCGCGGGAATTGCAAAAGTGTCCAGTTCAAAGGCCGTAGCCGACCCCACTCAGTTTGACAAACGCAGCGATTACTATGACGAAGCCGCGACTAAAGAGAAGCCAAGGTGGTTTTGCGTCGAGATATCTTATCAGGCTAAGTTCGAAACATTCGTTCCGCTTGCACAACTAAAAGAAGACCCACGTTTCAAAGAGCTTCCGCTCACTCAAAGGGGCTCGCGCCTTTCTGTGCAACCTGTCCCAGACAAGCTTGCGGAACTATTGCTAGATATGGGTCATGGTGCCTCCTCAGCTACGAGTCTCAAACAGAAAAGAAAATCCAAATTGTCTGAAACACTGCGAGGATAGTTTTGCTTCTAGTTGATTCATCGAAGCCTAGAATTTTTCTTGCACCCATGGAGGGCGTGGTCGACTACCCATTGCGGCGTATCTATTCGCAAGTCGGTGGCTACGACATTTTTGTAACCGAGTTTATTCGCGTGCTCCAGGAGCCGGTCACTGAGCGCGAAATCTTCAAATACGCACCCGAGATGAGAGAGGGTTACTCGACAGCTGAAGGCATTCCTGTTCTGGTACAGTTCTTAGGTAGTCATCCAGAAGCTTTGGCAGAGTCGGCTTTGGTAGCGGCGGATTCTGGGTGTGTTGGCATTGATCTCAATTTTGGTTGTCCCGCCAAAACTGTTAATCGACACGACGGAGGAGCAACGCTTCTAAAAGATCCCATGAGGATTCGCACAGTTGTCGAGACAGTAAGAAAGGCCTTACCGCCGAAGTACTCGGTGAGCGCCAAAGTGCGTTTAGGGTTTGACAGCAAAGACCATGCAATGGAGATCGCGAAGGCGGCGGAAGATGGCGGTGCATCGTGGCTGACCGTTCATGCACGCACAAAAATTCAAATGTACCAACCACCGGTTGATTGGCCGCTCCTCGGAAGAATGGCTCAGTCGGTGAAAATCCCGGTCGTTGCAAATGGAGATATTTGGACGGCTCAAGACGCCGAACTCTGTCGCCAGACAACGGGATGTCAGCACCTCATGGTTGGCAGAGGTGCGTTTGCCGATCCATGGTTAGCCGAGCGTATTCGAGGGATCAGGCGAAGCGACTTCAATTTCGATACGAAAGAGCTTTTAGCGCTTGTCGAAAGATTTGCTGCCGTATCACTAGAACATGGGCCCGAGCGGTACGTCGTCAAGCGAGTTAAGCAATGGATTAAACATCTTGGGAGAAACTTTACACATTTTGCTTTGAATTTTGACACAATTAAGACTCTCGATACAGTCGAAGGAATTCTCGAGCGGATGGCGCAAGATAATGCCCTGTTGTATGAGGCCCGTCAGGATAGTACGCCAGCGCGGGTTAAAGTATATGGCGCCTTGAACGAGGGAGTCGTCTTTGTATCTTAAAACACCTTTCGAAGGATTTTTTGGCTACGGCCTCGTTTTTTGGATCAGCCTATTGATCATCTTGGTTTATTTTGAATCTGGCTTCCGCTTAAGACAGATGTTTCGAGGACTGGGTTGGATGACTGCATCTACTCTGCTAGTTCTGTGGATGGTCGGCTCCCAACTTTTTTATTATCTTCCCACCGGCAAGTACCTTGTCTTCACGCAAACCATGCAAACCGTGCTGATCGCATCAGTGTTCTTGAGCATGTTCCTGGTAATTTATCGACTTTTGCTTCAGGTACCAGATCTCTATACTCGGCTACTTAAAGGCTATTGGCCGTCGACATCGCCCAAGGTTATTCCAAACACTGGAATATTCTTTCACCTCATTGACGACAGGGGCATCCACGGAAACTCGAACCTTGAGAAAAGAGCTATTAGGGGGTCTTGGCTCTCCATAGCATCCTGCGGAGTCGTGTTGGCTTTTGGTAATCACACTGCGAACGAAACTTTAACCGTAAGAGCTGAAGAAATATCCATCGTGGCTCAAGGGAGTGACGATGTATTTCGCATAGTCGTCTTTTCGGACTCTCACGTTCACTCAAATACACCAGCAAAAAGGATCGACAATTGGATCAATACGATAAATAAGCAGTCTGCCGACGTCGTCTTGATAACCGGAGACTTCTTTGACGGCAACACTTCCTCACTCGAGAATCAGCTAGCAAAGTTCAAAAACCTTCGCGCCAAAAAGGGAATTTACTTTGTTCCAGGAAACCATGAGTACTATTTCAATGCCCCGCGCAGTCCACTCAATCTCGACAAGTTTGGGATTCAAGATATCACCGATCAAATTCAGGATATTTCTGTGGCTGGTGTTTCGATTTCGATCATAGGATCGGACGATTTGCGAGCCGTTAAGTCCGAGAAGAAATGGCGCAAGCGAGCCATCGACCTCGCTAAGAGCTCAGCTTCTCAGGTAAAAATTCTAGCGGTTCACCAGCCCCAAATCGCGAATACCGACATTAAAAAGGAATATGATCTCATTCTTGCTGGACACACTCACTGTGGGCAGTACTGGCCGTTAACAATTTTGGGAAAGTTTCTAAATCCCAGCGAAAACAAAGAAGGAAATCTTTTTATTTCTTGCGGGGCCGGTCAACTTATTCCGGATTTTCGTTTAGGCACCACACCGGAAATACTTGTGGTTGATGTGGCGTTTGTAAGTGCCGCCGACACGACAAACCTTACTAACAAATAAGTACTACGATCCCAAGTATTAGAAAAGTGAGGGTAAAGATGAAGATGAGTGGGTGGCCGAGTTAATTATTTGGTATAGACAAGTTGTCGGTTAAGACAAACAGTTAGCATAGACAAGTTGTTAGCATAGACAGGTGACGGTATAGACAAGTTGACACACCAAAACTGATAGAAATGTCAAAGGAGCCACGAATGAAAAATGTGACTATTTACACGAAAGATTTTTGCCCTTTTTGTGACCGAGCTAAGGTTTTGCTCAATCAAAAAGGCGTTGATTTTGAAGAGATCAACGTAGAGACAAAGGGACCAAACTTCTACAACGAATTAAAGGCCAAGACAGGCCTGAGAACCGTGCCTCAAATTTTTATTGGCGACTCCCTCGTTGGTGGATACACCGAACTTAGGGCCCTAGAGGATGCCGACAAACTTGATGAAATGTTAAAATAACATCATGTTTTTTGCTCGTTGAACGTATCCGCAGTAGTTGGAAGAAACGCAATAGCCCCTTGGAATTCGCGTGATATTTAACTGATGTTTCGGGTATGCCCCAGCATACGAGGGCTTGTTTGTGAAAAACGTGCTAGCACTTCTTTGCATTCGCAGTAAGACTTAGCACCATTTACCCATTTCATCAGGGTGTGTCCGTAGTCTAACCAAGAGGCTCCGTATCTGATGAGAAATCGAAACTTCCTACCGCCCACCGAAAAATCCAAATGGCCCTCAAGTTCGTCGATGATATGAGCCCAAAATCTTAAAGCCTCTTGGGCTTCTTCTTCAGCTGTGAAGGGTGGGGTTATTGCATTCCTCTTTTCAATCGAGATATCACTCACTCCCTCGAGATCTTCGTTTGTCACAAGGCGGGTCTCCTTTGCGTGAGACCAATTGTAGTGTCTGGCCCATTGACCGAGTAGCCACGGTCTTGCAGTAAGCGCTCTTCCAATCATCACGCCTGCAATTGGTAAATCCATCTGATCAATTTCATTAATTTGAGAAAGATTTTGCAGATCCCCATTTCCTATAACAGGCACACTCAGATTTTTGGCAACTTCACCTACGAGCTTCCAGTCGGCGACACCTCGTCGCATCTGATGGCTAAGTCTTGGATGAAGCACAATCCAGTCAGCCCCAGCATCAACCAAAGACTGAATGAACTTTACCAGGTAGTCGACGCGCGACTCTTGAATATCATCTGAGCCTGCCCGTAACTTCACTGAAACCGGTAGTTTAGTAGAGTTTCTTACAAAATCGACGACCTGTTTGGCGTAATCAGGATCACCCATAAGTGCCACACCGTAATTGTGCCTAAGAGCTTTATTGACGGGGCAACCCATGTTGATATCGATGCCGCAGACGCCCCAGTCTTCTAACTTTTTGACACTCAGGCGTATCGGTTCTTCTTCGTTTGCCAACAATTGCGGAAACAAATCGGAATCAGACTCTAAAAACAAAGTCTCGGAGTTTGATCCCAACTTTTCATGGGGAAGCTTTCGACTATTGAGCATCTCAGTCGGCCACGGCAAGCGCGCACCCGCCGGCAAGTACCTTCTCACTGCCGATCTAAAAGCGAAATGAGTCAACCCCACCATCGGAGCCGGCCATATCGGAAAAAATCTACTACCGAAGGTTTTTTGTAGAATCTCAAAACGACGAAATTTAGATGAGTTAAGCGCTTTTTTACTGGCGGCTTTTTCGAAAACCTTTTCTTCTCTTACTTCCATGAGTGCAAAATCCCGAAGTTAGGCCGAAGCTAAAATTGCCATCTTACTTCAAATAAATCAATTTACATAAAACCGCGTAGAACGATCTAAAATCATTGATTAAAAATTTGGAGATTTTTTGGCTGGCATGTCGGCCACTAAAGCGCCGACAGACAACTGAAAAAACTAACGACGGCCAGACTTTATTTTTGCTTGCATGCGTGCAATCAAACTTACGGCCATTCTCTCATGGACTTCACACATCTTTAGCTCGTCTCTGCGGTAAGCCTTTTGACTCGGAGTCAACGTATCGAGCTCAAGCTCCATTTCATAGTCAAGTTTGCTCGCTCGAATTCCTTCAAGCTCTTTGCTCTGTTGTTTGAACAGCTTATTCACGCCGCTTAAAGGAGCAACTTCTAGCCATTCCTTCTTTTGTTTATACCAACTAATCATTCTCAAAAAACGGGCTTTATTCTTTGCTAAAGTAAATATCGGATAATCGTCTTCTGAGAGATTTAAAATATTCTCGGTCTCCCATTTCTCTCCCCATTTTTGTCCCCATTTGTTGAGGAACTTTTCTCGGGGAGCCGGAGCACCTGGTGTAAAGTTTTCACTTTTGTTAAGAGCCACTTCTTGAGTCTCGAAAGATTCTGTCACGCTAGACACCTCATTATATTGAAGGGTTGACGGCCACCCGGGATTTCCCTATCCGAGTGACGTTTTTAGTCTATCACACTTTCGTCGAGATTTAAACGCACAGATTTCGTATAGTTAGAGCGTGTAAAATTTCAGACCATTTTGAGTATTATTTTCCCTATCCACGATCCAGCCAAAATAAGTGCGCCACCGACGAATAAGCACCCAAATACGTAGAATAGGGCCCCTCTCCAGATTCCGGCCTCAAAAAGACGAAGCACTTCGCTCATCAAACCAGAAAATGTGGTCAGGCTGCCGCAGAGCCCCGCAAGGAGTATCCATCGCAGTTCTAATCCATTCCAATGCTCAGGCAGAATTTTATAGAAAACTCCGAACATCAAACACCCTAGCGAGTTGGCGATCCAGCTCTCGGCGTGCACACCTCGGATCATCACTGAAAATTCATTAAGTCCACTTCGAACTCCCGCACCGACCGCTGCCGCAAGTGCAAATGCCAACCAGCTCATTGATAAGTCCCCATCCTTTTTACAAAGTGTCTTAGTTTAAGAGTAACTGGTTTGTAAGTTTGTTACCAAGGATCAACGTAGAAGGAAGATACAGTAACATCAGAGCTCCTCCGAGGTTAAGGCTGCGCCATTCATTTCTCACGGATGGCGCAGGGTCGCCCCACTTTAGGATTTGGCACCTCTTGAGACGTATTCTTCTTGAGTGAAGTCGTCGACTTGAATGGCATCGAGCCGAAGCTCTTCAGACTTCGAAAGTATTTCTTTTTCTTCGGCAGAGATAACATTTTTAGATACCGCTTCATCTATCAAATCGCGGACCTTCTTTTTAGGGAGCTGTTTTGTTCGTATTGCCTTTCTGATTTTTTTCTCTGCCGTTTCCGCCTTACATACTGCCGTGAAGGCTCGCTCCAAACGGGCCAAAGCTTGGTTCGGATCCGTCGGCATATAAATGCCCTCGCTCAAGCGATCACGAATATCAAAGTCGTTAAGAACCATATCGGAGATCTCGTGAGTTAGTGTGTCCGGCATTTCTCCACCAAGGGAGTTCAAACCAGACCATGACCGAATGACGCCTTTAAAAATCCAACTCAGCCCTGGCACAGACAAATTGGAATAAATGCCGTCAAAAGCCCTTTGGCATTCGTAGTAACAGGTGTTGGTAGCAAACTTGACAAAAGGAATGTCAGATTCTCTGCGCCCATCGGCAATCCATCTTCTTAAAACTGCGGTCGTGATAAACATCCACGAAAGAATATCTGCAAATCGACCAGTGATTTTTTCTTTGGTTTTTAGTTTTCCGCCGAGCGTTCCCATAGCAATATCAGCCAAAATGGCGAAGGAAGCCGATATCCAGGCCAGCTTTTGAAAGTCTCGGCCAATTTTGGATTCTCCATTTCTCGAAGCCAAGTAACCACGCGAAACACTTAAGATGAGCGCACGACAAGTGTTGTTGATCACGTGACCAATATGGCCCCAAAATGCTCTATCGAAAGCTTTTAAATCGCCTCGTTCAATAGCATCAACTTCTTTATAGGCATAGGGATGCGCGCGGAGTGCACCTTGTCCAAAAATAATGAGTGTGCGGGTTAAAATATTGGCGCCCTCGACTGTGATTCCAATTGGCATCGCCATGTAATAAGGAGCAAGGAGATTGCGGGGCCCTAAGCTGATTCCCGCACCACCCAAAATGTCGAGCGCATCGTTGACTCCTTTTCGGCCAAGTTCTGTCATGTGATATTTTGCAATAGCTGTAACGACCGGAGGCTTAAGGCCCTGATCAAGTCCGCCCAATACGTATCTTCGAAAACCTTCCATCAAATAAGTGTATCCTGCGATTCTGGCAAGAGGCTCTTCGATGCCCTCAAACTTACCAATGGAAAGTCCAAATTGTTTTCGGACTTTCGCATGTGCACTTACTGCTCTCATCGCCGCCTTGGTTCCACCAATGCTCTGTGCCGGCAAACTGATTCCACGCCCGGCAGCAAGGGATTCCATCAGCATAAGCCAACCTTTGCCAGCCCCGCCTTCGAGTCCGCCAACGATGCAATCAACGGGCACGACAACATCGTGGCCTTGAGTGGGACAGTTATAAAAGGGAACTCCCAGAGGATCATGCCTTTTGCCTAAGACAACCCCTGGGGTGTTTGACGGAATCAACGCGCAGGTAATTCCGAGATCTTCGCCTTTGCCGAGTATGTTGTCGGGATCTTTCAACCTAAAAGCCAAACCTAAAGTTGTAGATATCGCGGCAAGAGTGATCCAGCGCTTATTCCAGTTGAGGCGCATCATCAGCTTGCCATCGGGGCCCTTAAAGATGATGCCTGAGGCTTGGATGGCTCCGGCATCGCTGCCTGCTGTTGGCTCAGTCAACGCAAAGCAAGGAATCTCTTCGCCAGTCGCTAACTTTGAAAGATACTTTTTCTTTTGCTCTTCAGTTCCGTAATGAACCAAAAGCTCAGCCGGTCCTAAAGAATTAGGAACCATAATCGTGATTGTTGCAGGAATGGATCTGCTCGCCATTTTTGAAATAACTTCGGAATGAGCAAGGGCTGAAAAGCCGAGTCCACCGTATTCCTTGGGAATGATCATGCCCAAGAACTTTTCTTTTTTTATGATATCCCAAGCTTCTTTAGAGAGCTCTCTTTTTTGCCAGACATCCCAGTCATCGATAGCCGCGCAAAGTCTCTCAACGGGCCCGTCCATGAAAGCTTTTTCTTCTGGCGTCAGCTGAGGATAGGGTTCATTCATGAGCCATGTAAAGTTGGGTTTACCTGAGAAGAGTTCACCTTCTGCCCAGACAACTCCAGCATCAAGAGCCGTCCGCTCGGTTTGCGAAATGTTGGGAACTATCTTTAAGGCTCTCATGATTTTCATCACGATAGATGAAACCAGAACCTGCCGAATTGCAGGAATGTTAAAGAGAAGTGCCACAGCAAATACGACAAAAATAGCAACCGGGTCTACACCCAAAAGATACAGTCCGCCTAAAACCACAATGGACCAGACAATCAGTGGGACCCGCCAAAATCCCAGAAGCGCGAGTGTAGTTATCCAGATGACACAAGCAGCTGGTGTTTGCCCAAAGTGTCCGTAAAAAGCCAATTCTTCCATGATGCGTCTCCCTTTTCGTTGCGCCTTATTCCTTTTTTCTTGCCCTAACTAACAAATCCAAAAAAGCCACATTGAATCGCCTATGGGCATTAGGATCTCTCAACATGCGAATTGAGTGATGATATCCTAAGACATAAGCATAAAGCTCCCAAGCAAACTGTCTACAGTTGAGCGATGAACAAAATTCATTTGAATCGACCCCTATCTTCGCCGCTTTCTCAAGGTTGGAGAGCAAATTCAACTGGGCATCCTTCACAAAATCTCTCAATAAACCAGGACGCTCGTCGAGTTCGACAGAAGCAGAAATTAGGATACTACCCCCTGGAAGAGTGCTCTTATCATTAAGGTATTGAATCCAGTTCTTCACAAGAGCGCGAATTCTCTTTTCACCCTTTGGTTGTTCAAATGCGGGCAGCATCACATTATCAATAAAAATCTGCGTCGCCCTTTTTAAGACGTCGAGTTGTAGCTGATCCTTTGAACCAAAGTGTGCAAAAAGGCCACTCTTCGACATACCAACCGCCTTAGCGAGCTCGCCGATAGTTAGGCCGTCAATGCCCTCTTTGCTGGCCATTTTTAAGGCGGTATTGAGAATTTTGATCTTTTTTTCGGAATAAACCTGAGTCACGTGAAGATTGTAGCACGACCGTTCGGTCAAGGTAGCAAAGAATCTTTCGAGCGACGCAAATTAGACCCATTCACTCAGGTAATCGAGCTCCGGGCAATCGCCGAGAAGTAAAAAAATTTTCTTTAGCTCAGCGCCCCACGCATCTTCCAAACCAAAGCCAAGTATCACTTAATGGGTAGGTAATGGGTAAACAATGCCTACGACACAGCGAACTAGGTCAAAAATAAAAACGCGCAGTGAACTGGGTACTTCAAATCATTCAAAGCGAAAGCTGAGGATTTCATACTCTTTTTCGCTGGCCGGCGTCTTCACTTCAACGACGTCACCGGCGACCTTACCAATTAGAGCTCTCGCCAGCGGTGAAACAATTGAAATCTTTCCTTGATTAACGTCTGCCTCGTCGACTCCGACAATTTGATAGGTGTACTGCTTGTCATCTTCTTGGTCCATAATCTTAACGTGAGCGCCAAATACTACACGATCCGATTTGATTTTCGAAGTGTCGACAACTTCTGCTCCGGCAAGATGGTTCTGAATTTCTTGTACACGGCTTTCTATCCAAGCTTGCCGCTCTTTTGCCGCATCGTAGTCGGCATTCTCACTCAAATCACCATTTGCTCGTGCAGCCTCAATGAGCCGAATCACTTCCGGTCTTTCAATAGACACTAGCTTTTTTAGTTCATCTTCCAACTTCTTTTTACCGCGCAACGTTATTGGCAAAGTATCTTTCATACCGAGTCCTTTCGACCGCAACAAAATTAAAGCTACCTGTTATATCTAATTCCTTTGACGCTAGCAACGCCTCCTGTGAACATTGACTTGAATCTATATAATTATTCAATATCACTTAGGAATATGCAGCTTAATCCAACCAATGCCGCGATCATACGTCGACTTCTTGGGGGTCGCAACACCCGCCCTCTTAGAGGTATCCTCAAAAAAGTACCCCCAGCGGACTTGGCAAAGCTATTTTCTAAACTGAATGACCTAGAAATCAAGCATCTTGTGGATGCGCTACTTGCCATAGATAAAGCTAGTCTTACTCTGAAAGAAATCCCCGAGATACATCTCCAAGAGATTTTGCACAGTCTAGATCGGGCGAAAATTCTGGCACTACTCAATTACTCCCCCGAGGATCATGCACTCTACTTTCTTGAGGTTTTAGAGGAAGACGCCCAACCCCTTCTAGAACTTACCGAGGCTCCGAGACGAAGACGACTTCAACAGCTCTTAAGCTACCCTGAAGATTCAGCTGGTCGTGATATGGAGACCAACGTCTTCGTAGTCCCCATCGATCTCACGGCTCAACAAGTTATTGATCTTATCCGTGAGAGCATCGCAAGCACTCCTTTTTACTATATATACTGTGTGGATGAAGAAAGGCGGCTTGTCGGTGTTGCATCGCTGAGAATGTTGGTTACTGCTCCAGCTAAAACTCCGCTGAAAGAAATCGTAAAGAAAGAGATCGTTAGTGTGCGCCCGCAGACGCCCTCTGAAGAAGTGGCTCGGCTCGTGAGTCACTACGACATTATCGCGATCCCGGTAGTCAGTGATTCTCACCAGATTCTTGGTGTCATTTCCGTCGACGACGTTATCGATATTATACAAGATCAAGCCACGGCAGATATTTACGCTAGCGTTGGTCTACAGGAGGGCGACAAGGTATATACCCCCGCCCTACAGAGTTTAAAAACACGAATGCCTTGGATCTTTTTAAACCTGGCAACGGCCATTGTGGCGAGTTCAGTAGTTAGCCTCTTTGAAGAGACTATGACGGAACTTATCGTTCTTGCGACACTTAACAATATCGTCGCAGGGCTGGGCGGTAACACAGCCATTCAAGCACTCACAGTAGTCACACGCGGCCTAGCCTTAGGTGACTTTGAATTTACAACTCTCAAGAGAGCACTGACGAAGGAGATTTTTGTCGGACTGTCTATGGGCATGATTACCGGATTCTTTGCAGGGATCTTAGTCTGGTTTTGGAAAGGCAGCTTCGGCGTGGGCGTTGTGATTTGCCTAGCGATGATACTCAATTTTCTGATTGCATCGACCGTGGGTTCACTCACGCCAGTGCTATTAAAAAGAGTCGGGGTAGATCCTGCTGCTGGTAGCGGCGTTATTTCAACCGCTGTGACAGATAGCTTTGGATTTTTCAGTTTTTTAGGGATCGCGACTTTAGGCCTTCATTACTTTGGTCCATTTTCTTAGTCTTTTAGTGTCAGCTTCATGGAATCACGAAAAAATGATAAGTAATGTCTAATCACCACGAAACCTGCCGTGCCATCAGGGAAGCTCAAAGTATATTGCTAACAACCCACCGCGAAGGAGACGGCGATGGAATTGGATCGCAAGTTGCCCTTTATACAGCGCTAAAGAAACTCGGCAAAACAGTCCGCATGATGAATGTGGATTTGCCGGCCCCGAGATATCATTTTGTCAAAGGCGTCGAAAAGATCGAAGTCTTCAACCCCGCGGTAAAAATCTTAAAGCCCGATCTCGTAATTGTTTTCGACACAAATGATTTGCGATACTTTGAACCCTTTTCGAGTCATCTTGTGAAAATGGGGGCTCGCATCGTGTTTATTGACCACCATCCCCATTCCGCTCCGATACGACCTGCAGCAAGTTCGTTCAATAGCGCAAGTGTGATCGACACCAAAGCTGCTAGTACGGGAGAGATCACATTCGATATTATAAAGGGTTTGGGCGTGAGTCTGGATCCCGTAATCGCTGGTGCACTTTACACAAGCATTGTGTTTGACACACAACTCTTTAGATTTATTCGCGGCTCTAAAAAGTCTCACGTAATCGCCGCTGAAATTCTAGAGTTCGTAAATGATCCCGAACAGATCCACGTTGAACTATTTGGCCGACAAACACCAAATAAAATGAAGCTTTTGAGTGAAGTCTTATCTTCAGTGGACTACACTCACGGTGACCGGGTTGCTTGGATCAAGGTAAAGCTGTCGCAGCTTAACGAACATCAGCTCGATACGGAAGCCTCTCGAGATATCGTCGATATGATAATGGCGATTGATAGTATCAGCGTGGCCGTACTCATCCGAGAAGATGCTCCAGAGGAATTCAAAATTAGCCTTCGTAGTAAAGTCGATTTTGAAGTTCTTCCGATCGCAGAAACACTTGGAGGCGGCGGGCACAGGCAAGCGGCAGGAGCCTATTTTTCTGGCCCCTATGACGACCTTAGAGCGCTCATTACCGAAACCCTGAGCGAATCGTTTAACGAAGAGCGACCAGCAGTCTAACTGCAAGCGAGCTATGAAAAATAAGAGTAAAGATCCGCGCAAAGAAATCATCTGCCTCTGTAATGGTGTAACTCGAAAAACCATTCAAGATGCTATTGATAGAGGCGCTAAAACCCCCAACTCGGTATTTGACGCCACAACAGCTGGCGTCGGCCCCTGTGGCGGAAGCTGCCGAAAAAAAATCATTGAAATGCTCAAGAAATAAGGTGCCAGGTCCTATTTGCGGACGCACCGCATCCGCAAATAGGACCTGGCACCTTCCTCTTTACCTCGTTGTCAACGAAGGCGGTAGAATCTACGTTCCAAGGCTAAAACCAAATTCAACGATTTACTATGATGGTAGCACTGCGGACCTATATCTTGAGCCTAGTCAGCGTGAATCTGGTGAGCGTGTTTTGATCCGCTCTGATCGCGAGAATTATCTAAATACTTACCATGGGGCCCGCTAGATCCTGATTGCCTACTTCTCGATAGCAACGGAACCGAACACAATCATCATTGACCCTGCAATTTGCGCGACCGTGAGCGATTCATTGAAGAACATTACACCAATCGCGAATCCAAAGATCGGTTCAAGATATTGAGCCACGATACTGAACCTTGGCAAGGTTCGTAAGCAGGCCGTGAATCCAAAATAAGCAAGGGGAGTGAGGATTCCGAGCGCCAAAATTGATACCCCTTCTGCCTGAGTTGGAATTTTGAAAAATGCGCCATCTGCCAACCAGATAAACGTGCACGCCATTAACGATAAAATCTGCGTAATGCCGGTCACTTCCAGACTTGAGTAAACGGTCTGAAATTTTTTAACTAAAACGGTGTAAGCGACCCAGGTGAGCATGCCGATGGTCAGGAAGAGGAAGGGAAGCGGGCCATATGATCCGGTTACTTCTTTCCAATCTAAAAAAAGAAAAGTGCCGATCATCGACATTAAAAGTCCAATCACCAGTTTGCGATTAAATTTAACCCCGATGAAGAACAGCGCGAGTGCTGGATTCAAACAGAAAATAACCAAGTACCAACTAACCGGCAAATGAATCATCGCAAGGCCCTGAAAATAGAAATTTGCACCGAGACTGACGAGTAAGATGATCCAATATTTCGTCTGAACCCGAGGGACGAGACGGATCAGCTTAGGAACTAGCGTGATAAAGAACACGCTAGCTAATAAAAATCTGAGAGTTAGAAGAAAAGGAAGTGACTCCGCATCGCTTCCGGTTTTAACGAAGGCCGGGATCGCAGACCAGAGGCCGACAGCAAAGAGACCAAGCAATATACTTTTTGCTTTATTTTCCATTTTGAATTGCTCCGATGAAAGATTCCATTTGTGAATAAGGAAAGGGTGCATGAAAGTGCGGGATTTCAGGAATTTCCTGAAGATCCTCTAAAAGAACTCGAAAGCTATCGGGCAACTGAAATTTTCCTTCCGTATACTTCACTTGTTGCTTCATCCAACGATCGATCTGTTGGTTTTGGTCGTCTGCATTTTTATGTAATGACAAGAGTGAATCGACTTCTTGTGTAAGATCCGCAAAGATCGTCGGAAATAATGAAAAATCAATCTCGAGACGTCCATGATCTGCAAAAATGGCGCCTGCGGCAGTTAAGCGATTCCATAGGAGAGAACCAATCCAGCTATCGTTATCGATAGTTGTTTGACCTGAAATAGGATCGTCTTTAAAGCCCAGCCGACCGAACCAAAAAAGACGTTGCATGATAACAAAAGTGGCGATTTCGGGGAATTCTGATAGATGGCGAATTAATAATGAATCTGTTGAGATCTCTCCCATGACGTCCAAGAAATAGGGATTGATTTTCAAATTTGGTCGTAATTGTGGGGACACGCGATAAGGTCCGACTCGATGGCCGACCTCATGAAAAACGGAAGCTAAATAAATTGTCTTATCGAGATTGTTGTAAAGGGAGAGGAGCCTAGTGCCTGTAGAAGGACCAAAGCTACGACGTACAATTGGAAAAATAACGGAGGTAAAAATATTGCTCCAGATATCGATGAACTCAATTCCAAAAACCTCATTTTCATTTGCGGCCACTTGGCCTATTGCCTGTGGAAAAAACATAAAAATGTTCTGGCCCGAACAAATTGAGCCTGAGCCAATGATGACATTTGCGGCAAAGTGCTGAGGATTTGAGAAGTCTTCAAGTTCGTGGTCATAAGCTTTATACTTCTCGATGAGAGATCGGTAAGATGTTCGTTGTTCGATCCAGGAAAAGACGGCATCTTCGAGTTCGCGATCACGACGGATTAAGACATCAGCAAAGTTGAACTCGGATTTTGTAAGTTTAAAGTGCCCCTGGATGCGGCTGTACTCTTCATTTTTAACAGATTCTAAAATATTCTGCGCTTCCATGATAAAGCTCCTTTAACGGATAGAGCCCAGAGCAACCTCCATGCCCTAGAAATCATGATTTAAAGTGAGTTTAATGTGATCTGAGCGCCCGAGTTGTCTCAGTTTTCGGATTCGTCCAGGACTTAAGACTGTTTAATTTAGATCAAGGAGTTCCCGGCGAAATGAGTTCCCGGACTTTTAAGCAATTTGTTCGGGCTGGGAAGAAGAAGCACGATCCGCAATGTCGACGGCGACACCGAGGCTTTCAAACGCTATCGCCAGTGCTCTCTGATCCTTTAAATCAAGGTAATTCAAAACGTCCGTCACAGATCTGTTGGCTACCTCGTTAATCGTAACTACGGCTTTTTTACCACCGGCCGTTAAGGCCAGAAACTTTGATCTACCATCTGCCGGGTCATCAGAAACATTGATTAACTTATTCTCATGTAAAACATCGACCATACGACTTACTGAAAACTTATTTAGACGCAGCAACCGAGCAAGATCATTCGGCTTTAGTTTTCCAAAACGTCCTATATCGACCAATGCGCTACTTTGTGAAAGCGATAGGCCAATTCCATATGGATCCGACTTCAAGACTCCAGCCCTACGGTTAAACTTCCTCAGAGCTTCGCGTATCGCTTCAATATCAATCTTTATAGTTGCAAATTACAACTATCTGGTTGTATTAAGCAACTAATTACTTGTTGGAGAATACGATGACGGGCCTCACAGACCCGACACGCTCCGCTCCCAGATTACACTCATTTCGCGTTCTCAGTAGCGCAGCGAGATTTCAAGGACTTGTCAGACCGAATTACAAATTCAGGCGCAAAGATTTGGAAAGACAATAAGTCTGAAGGCATCTCACTTTATTTCATGGATCCGGATGGTCATAAACTTGAAGTTCATGTCGGAGAATGGAAGTCGCGCTTAGATGAATACAAACAGAATGCTAAGTATGAGCACATGACTTTCTTTTCCGAATGAAAGTTCCATCCTATTAGCACAGCTTTCGGAGTACGTAGTGGAGTATGCCTTCATTTTTGAAGTACTCGAGCTCATCTAGTGTGTCGATACGGCAAAGCAGTTTTACGTTTTTCTTACTCCCGTTTTCGTAAGTGATCTCGCAATCAATTTGGCTGCGCGGCTTTAAACCACTGGCGATCCCTGCGATCCTTACAATCTCTTTACCTGTAAGATTTAAGCTCTTTCTCGTTTCCTCATTTTGAAAAACGAGCGGCAAAACTCCCATGCCTATCAAATTTGATCTGTGAATTCGCTCGAAGCTTTCTGCGATGACAGCCCGAACTCCCAGTAGTCTTGTTCCCTTAGCGGCCCAATCGCGCGACGAACCAGTTCCGTATTCTTTGCCCGCAAAAACAACCAGCGGTGTTTTTGTTTTTTGGTATTCCATGGCGATATCGTAGATGGCCTTTACCTCATCACTCTGAAAGTGTTTTGTAAAACCACCTTCCTTTTCGGGATTCATCTCGTTGCGAAGGCGAATATTCGCAAACGTACCACGCATCATGATTTCGTGATTCCCACGGCGAGCCCCATAAGAGTTAAAATCTCTCTGCTGAATTCCGTGCTGCTGTAGGTATTTGCCTGCCGGGCTATCTAGTTTGATTGATCCCGCCGGAGAGATGTGATCTGTCGTTACCGAATCACCCAGTAAAGCGAGAATTCTTGCTCCTTCAATGTTACTAGGAGGTGCCGGCTGCTTCTTCATTCCTTCGAAATACGGAGGATGTTTCACATAGGTGCTCTTTTCATCCCAGCTATAGAGCTCTCCCCCACCAATGGCGATTTTCTGCCATTGGATCGGACCTTTAAATACATCACTATAACGACTCGAAAACATTTCTGAAGTTAAACCCTCGTTAATCGCATCTTTTATTTCTTTATTTGATGGCCAGATATCCTTCAAGAAAACATCTTTGCCGTCAGCACCTCTCCCTACGGGATCTTTTGACATATCGACATTGAGATCACCCGACAGGGCATACGCGACTACGAGTGGCGGTGAGGCCAAATAGTTGGCGCGTACGTGCGGATTAATTCTTCCTTCAAAATTGCGATTTCCAGAGAGCACTGAAGCCACAACAAGATTGTTCTTCTCAACAGACTTAGCAATTGGCTCGGGAAGTGGGCCTGAATTTCCTATACAAGTTGTGCAGCCATAACCTACTAACTGAAATCCCATAGCATCTAAATCTTCTGTCAGCCCGGCTTTGTTAAGATAATCAGTCACAGTTTGCGATCCGGGTGCTAATGAAGTCTTTACCCAAGGCTTTACTTTTAGTCCCAGTTTACGTGCTTTCCTTGCGACAAGACCTGCAGCCAACATAACCGACGGATTCGATGTGTTCGTGCAACTCGTAATTGCCGCAATTACAACACTTCCGTTTTTAAGTTTATAATCAGCGCCGTCGACGTCGCACATTTTTTGTGTAAGGTCGGTATTTGAGGATCCAAGAATTTCAGGCAGTACTTTTTTAAATTCGGTGGTCACGTCTGTAAGGAGAACACGATCTTGAGGTCTCTTCGGCCCTGCCATCGACGGCTTAACTTCAGAAATATTTAAACTTAGGGTGTCTGAAAATATGGGCTCAATTTTTGAATCTCTCCATAGACCTTGTTCTTTTGCATAGGCTTCGGCAAGTGCCACTGTCTCTGGGCTTCTACCCGAAAACTTCAAGTAATTAATTGTCTCGTTATCAATCGGAAAAAATCCGCAGGTAGCACCATATTCAGGCGCCATGTTAGCAATCGTAGCTCGATCTGGAAGACTCAGTCCATCAAGTCCCGGTCCGAAAAATTCCACAAACTTACCGACGACACCCTTTTTGCGAAGCATCTGAGTAACTAATAAAACTAAGTCCGTTGCCGTCACACCTTCTTGAAGTTTTCCTTCGAGACGAAAGCCAACAACATCAGGAATCAACATTGAGATAGGTTGCCCGAGCATGGCAGCTTCAGCCTCAATGCCACCTACTCCCCAACCGAGCACGGCCAGTCCATTCACCATGGTCGTGTGACTGTCTGTACCAACTACCGTATCCGGACAGGCAACAACACCATCAGAGCTGTTCATATGAGCCACGCAGCTTGCTAGATATTCGAGGTTAACTTGGTGACATATTCCTGTGCCCGGCGGCACGACTCGAAAGTTTTCAAAAGACTTTTGGCCCCACTTCAAAAACTCATAGCGTTCTTGATTGCTTTCAAACTCTCTTTGCACGTTTTTCTCAAAAGCATCCTTCGTACCAAATGCGTCCACTGTGACAGAGTGATCAATGACAAGATCGACCTGATTGAGCGGATTAATTTTTTTCGGATCTCCGCCCAAGTCTTTCATGGCAGCTCGCATAGCGGCCAGGTCAACAACGGCAGGAACTCCCGTAAAATCCTGCATCAACACTCTTACGGGATGAAAGGCGATTTCACGATCACTGTGTTTGTTTTTCGTCCAGTCTTTAAAAGCTCCAATATCATCTTTCGAAACGCTCTGATTATTTTCATGTCTCAAAAGGTTTTCTAAAAGTACCTTCAAACTCAGTGGAAGCTTTTCGATATCTTTCGCGAATGGTAAGGAGTTTAAATGATAATAGGTGTAAGATCGCGATCCCACTTTGAGCTGTTTTTTTGTCTTAAAGCTGTCCACTGTACTCATGAGAACCTCCAGAAAATGGTTCTGGCACAATGAAAAGATCATCTCTACCTAGCAGTAACTGCTAGGCGCCGATGAACGCTGTATGGGCAAATCTTTTTGATGAACCTACACAGTAGAAAATCTCTTTACAACGTTCCAGGATTCACTTTTACGCTACTCTTCAATTTATGAATGAGCAAGTATCAGCGGATGAGATCTTTGACGACTTCTGCTGCGCAAACAAGCCCAAAGGTGCCAGTAACGAACCCGGCAGTTCCCATTATAAGGTTTCGGCTGTCGCACGAAAAAAACGGATTGGCCCCTTGGGGGCAAACACATTTAAACCCCTGACCATTGTCGTATTTCAGTTCTTCTGGCCAAGTAGCCTCCTCAACCGAATACACTGCCTTAACGCCAAACTTTCCTTTTCGAGGAAAGTCGTACTTTTGCCTCAAAATTTTTCGAACGCTTTTGGCAAGAGGGTCAACCGTGGTTTGCGATAGGTCGCTCACTTTTATGTTAGTTGGGTCTAGTCTGCCACCTGAGCCTGTTGAGGACACGACAGGTATCTCGCGCTTAAAGCACTCAGCAATGAGGTGACATTTCGAAGTGACACTATCGATGGCGTCCACAACGTAATCTGGTCTTTGAGCCAATATTTTTTCGGAAGTGTCCTCGTTGTAGAACTCCACAAGAACATCTACCTCTCCTTGAGGATTAATTTTGCGAAGTCGCTCTGCCAAAACCTCTGCTTTCTTTTTACCAACAGTGCCGGTGAGACTGTGAATTTGGCGGTTGAAGTTCGTGATGCAAATATCGTCAAAATCTACGATGGTTAGGTGCCCTACCCCACTGCGCATAAGTGCCTCTGCAGCCCACGATCCAACACCTCCTAAGCCAACAACCATTACGTGTGAGCCAAGAAGTTTTTTTATTTTTGCATCGCCAATGAGCCTACCAAGGCGGTCAAATCGCCGGTGAAGTCGATAAGTTTCAAATGCCTGATCCATAGGCACTTCGACTCCCTGCTCAGGTTGTGCAGATGGCATTGGGGCAGCCTTGACGTCGACACTACGGCCTAGATCGCGCTCAAATAATTCGGCGCCAATTGTCGTGGTCGCGGATTGCGCAGGAGAAAGTTCTGACAGGTTTTGCATAGAAATGTTATGTAACATTCCCCGAGACGAAACTCCAGCTGAAGTTGACCGAAAGTGTGATTGTGAACTTCATGGTGGACTGGTTGATGGCTACTGAATGCTCTTTTTAGAAAAAAGTGACTCTAGCGCCTGTGCCGAGTAACCAAGAACTTCTTCTTCTGATAGGCCCAGTGCCGACCCGGCAGCTTTAGCTACCCGAAACAAAGTTTTTGGGTCGTAATCCCCTAGGCCTTCCCCAGAGAAATCCGTCTCCACGAGCATCCTCGCCGGATTTACTTCTTTTAGCGCAGCCGCAAGCTCTAGCCGAGATTTCTTAAGAATGGACGGTCCAAAACTGACCAAAAGCCCTCTTCTTTGAAACTCATATATCCATTCTCGCTTGGCAGGACACGAATGAACTATGCCCAAAACATCATTTCTTTTCGATGATTTTAGTGTGGCAGTGGCAAGCTCTGCGGTACTATTCGGAGGATTTTCGTATCTTTCTGGCGCAATCCGATATTTAACTTTCGGATCTCTATTGAGCAGGTCACATGTCTGAGTCACTTGGCACTTCGTCTCATCAATTGCTTTTAGTGCGGGCTCAAGCGCTTTGACGATATGAAGTACCGCGGGTTTTTGATACTTCTGAGCAAGCTCTAGCTGTTCGGCAAAAAGCTCGAACTGCAAAGCTTTGAGGTAATCTTTATCAATTGGCCCTTTATTTCCCGCCAGCTTTTCGATGTAGAAATAATCAAGACCACATTCGCCGAGTGCATCCGCCTGGGGGAGCATTTCTGCAAGCAACTGGATGGCTTCTTTTGATTTGTCAGGATTATCCGCTATCCACCAAGGATGTAGGCCAAAGGAATTTTTTAACTTACCTTGAAAACTCAATTTTAACGTTAGCTGTCTCTGCCAATCCGCAGGATCGTAGCCTCCTGCAAAGAAGTGCGTTAACCCTTCAGCTTCACATCTACTAAGAAAGACTGATAAGTCTTCCTGGCCGCGACGTGGAATATGAAAATGCGCATCCCAATAAGATCGCTGCATATCCGCAAGGCCTCCTCTATGCCTAACTTAAATATAATAATTTATAAATAGCGTTAATTAATACTTACAATTGGTATCGGAGTTGGACTGATATATATATCAGCTCTTCCAAGACGAAAGTTGGGCGATTCAAGAGAATTTACTGTTTTACCGAAACCGAACTGAAGAACTAGGGGTGACAACATGGCAAAGCTTCGAGTGATTAAAGAGCGTTCACAAAATTTGTACGTCGAAAATGACTTAAGAGGGTTAGGCCCCGACCACCTCCTCACTCACTCAGAAAGCTTCGCGTTTTTAGCCGTCAAAACTCACGACTCCAAGGTTATTCATGAGGCAGCCGGGCATTTTCAATGCCTAGTAAGTCATAAACAAAACGAACAAATTGTTCTCAGATTAGAAAACAGCAATGGCTTAAAACCAGATCTGCTATCACTTTTTGCCACTGGAATCTATATATCTAGTAAGGCGCCCGAGTCCTACCTACTTGTTTCAGAAGCAAGAGTGCTCGCGGCGATTCTGAAAGATAGACTAAATGTCTCTAGTGGCACAAAGAACTCTGTAGAAGATATGAAGGACTTCGCTCTCAGCCAAGCCTGTAAAGATTGGCAGCCTGACAAAGGCGTATTAGGACTTTGTGGGCTCACACAATGGACGCTGAATCACGCAGGTTTTCCGCTCACACCTACTGAAGCTCTCCTCTACTTTGGTGAATCTGACATTCGAGATGTTCGTGAATACTGGTTATCACTGACTCAATCGAATGCTTTTTGGGCAGAGAAGGTAGGTTGATATGTTGAACACTCTGCCTGCTCTTTTGCTGACTATTTTGTGGGGCACTTCTTTCGCTGTATCGTCCACACCAATACTCATGTTTGAAAATGAAATACTACCGATTCGCTTTTTTTCAGTCTCTCTCGTTCCAATGATATTTACTGTAACGTTTGTGACGTTGGCCGGGCTTCTGAGTCAATTCTCACAAAAAGGAATTATTCGGGGAAAGTTCCCAAGAGAGGCCCTACACCCGGTTTACCTACAAAGAAGAATTTACGGGATGATGTGGACTCAGGTTTACTATTTTAAGCCCCTTTATGCCGTGGTGCTTGCGATCCCCTTTTTTAAAACCTACGTATTGAGACTCTTTGGTTACAGAGGTGACACGGATTTTGTATTGTACCCAGATACATGGATCAGAGACCTCCCAATCCTTAAGGTCGGATCGGGCGCCTACTTGTCTAATAAGTCGACTATCGGCACAAACATATGTCTGACCGACGGCTCTGTGCTGGTTGATCGCGTGATACTTGAGCAAAAGTCTTTAGTCGGCCATTTAGCGATGGTTGCCCCAGGCGTTAAACTTGGCCCCTCAGCAGAAGTTGGAGTGGGCTGCGCCATTGGAATAAGAGTGAGAATGGCGGAAGGTGCAAAGGTCAACCCTTCCTGTACTCTGAATCACGGCTCTATAATAGGAAGCCACTCAGAAATAGGCACTTACGCCAACGTCGGCCTTCGCACAGAGGTAGGCCCTGGGCTCAAAGTTCCCTCGGGAACGGTGCTGCCCCCCGGGATGGTCTTTCAAACTCAGCAAGATGTGGACAGAATTGTCGAGAGCCAACGCTTGGATCTTTTCAATCAAAAAGAAAGTTTAGCACAAATATTACAAAGAACCCTGGAACATGTTTCTTGAAAACCTAAAGGGGCAACTCAATTCTGAAGAGCTCAAACAAGTTGAGCTAAAAATTCTTAAGGGCGCGGTTGATCGCGCTAAGCTTCTAAGTTTGGTATTTGCTTTAAGTTTTTTTGTTTATGGGTTTACAAGTTTAGAGTTCATCAAGCAATTTGATTCTAATGCCACTCTTCTTAACAATGTGTTGCCTAGGTTCGTAACAAATACATTGCCCTTCCTACTACTGGCGTACTGGTTTCGCAATCACGAGTCTCGCGTTCGATTCAAAGTGATCGCTTGGATTATTTTACTGCCCCTCATTTTTAGCGCGGCCGCCATGGTAAATGTGTGGCCGACAATGTTTAACGGTAAGTCTGAAATCTTTCTCTACGTTCACGCCGCCAATGCCCAGATTATAGCTATGAGTCTGCTAATTACAGCCGCCCCCCTCAAATACCTACTTGGACAAATCGTCGCGATTTGCGTGTTGTTCCTAGCTCCCATTGCATGGTTACTTGGCAGGCACAATCAAAATGTATTGCTGGATATGTTCTCAGGCGATATGGCCATATTTATAATATGTACCGCCTATGCTACGAACCTCACCTATCGACTTCGTCATAAGCTGGCATGCATGGATGTCATGATGAAGAAGAAAGCAGCTCCCTTTCTTGGTGCCACACTAACAAGTGCCATTTACGACCAAAAGGATGAGTTGCTCCGCGATCGAATGGTACCTGCTGTCGTAGTCATGATCGATATAAGAAGCTACACGGAATTTGTAAAATCCAATGATGAAACTCTTGTGCAAAGCTTTATGGAGGCTTATCACACTCTCGTTCAAAGAACCGTCGGAGAGCACAAAGGCTGTTGTCACAAGTCTAATGGCGATGGGCACATGATTTCTTTTGGTGCTATGGATTTAGACGTTGATCTGTCTGACATACCCGGCATAGAGGGCGAAGCTGAAGCGGCAAGCTTCAATCGTGCGAAAACTTACACCCAACGCGCGCTCGAGAGCATAACAAAGTTGGCATTCAGCTTTGAAGACTTAAAAGAACAGTTTGATATTCTCGATTCAATAAGCTTGGGTGTGGGGATTGCCTTTGGAGAAGTCAAAGTCGGAGTTTTAGGCGACGATGAATTTAAAAAAGAGCTCGATATTAATGGCAGATGCATAATTCGCGCGGCAAGATTGGAAGCGTACTCTAAGATCATTCGCAACGAGCTAGCTCCAGATAGGTCTGTTGCTGTTTTAGGCCCTGAACTTGAACCATTTATTGATAGTGAATTGAGAATGTTCCAACATTGGCAGACTACGCTTCCTCAAAAGAAAGTCCCAAACTTCCATGAACTTGAACACGTTCTCTATCACGTATTCCGCAACTCTTCAGAGCGCAGAAAACACATTGTCAAATTGCGCGCTAGTTAACTATTCGCTTTGGCAGCTCGCAAGCAATCCGGTTTTTAAACTTTCATTAGGAGGCTTCGGGCCCAAAAAAACTGCTGTAATATATTTATCTGCATTGGCAGATTTCACAGAGCCAACTTTTTCGCCCCCAAGTAATACGTCTACTTCGCCCGGCCGCGTATCAAATGCCAGAGTCTTGCCGGGGCCCATGTCCTTCATCAATGAATTTAATGGCGATATAACCTCTTTTGCTTCGTCACAACTACCCGCCCACTTACAATTGTCGAGAATGCCGGTCCGCCAAGCCGCAGTAATCTTGTCTTTGGGAACACTCATTAAAAAATTGAGAAAAATTCTCTTTGGGGAGGTCAAATCTCTTATCTCCTCGGCTTTCAGTGGACTCTTTTCAGTATAGAGAGCTCCTACATAAACCTTTGCCAAAAGCATGTATGTCCTCACGCCCATTCCATGACAAACTAGTTTTGTGCCATCAACTTCAACGGACTCTGGAACCTCTGCTCCCTTCATTTTAAAGTCAGCCTGAGCTACCCCACTTGCAACCAAAACAACCGCAAAGAATACTGTTTTCATAAAAGACTTCACCTAACCTCCCGTAAAACGAATGTGATAGAGCCGGAGCCGCTTTGCCTTCGACTGCCTTCGGCTGTTAATGCTCCAGCCATTCGTGTAATGATTACCCTCACACCCTATTTCTCGTTCTGAAAACCCTAAAGGCAAGTAAAATTCTCAAAATGCTTGGATTCGAACCTTCTCTAAAACCATCGAAGATTTTTTGTAAACTGCTTGTGATCCCCTTGGTCGTTTTAACTTGTGGCTTTGGCGCATTGGTCAACTTTGGGCTCGATGAAAATAGGCTTGGGCCTTTGGACCCAGCCTTAGAGACGATTCAAGCCGATGAGGCCTCAAAGTTTAAAAAGGTCGCCGCTGTTATACAGGCTTTTGTGGCCAAACAATTCCTAATAAATTCACGCAAAGCCGCAACCTCTAGCGAAAACCATTCTCTCACATCCAACGCAATAGATTCTCGCGATCTTCTGCCGGCAAAGCCCGATGCACACAGGAAGTCCCACGGTTGCTACCCGTCGACTCTAGAAGTTCGCCCAGATATTCTCTCTGTGATAAATCGTGCTATCGACACTTTGATAAACGAAAGAAATTCAGAGGCAAAACTGGGAAAAGTCAAACCCGGCCCCATGCCAGAAATCTTGCACTCTGAGTCAGACCTGGGGGTTTTTCAGCCTGGGCAGATCTACAACTCCATTGTGCGCTTTTCAAATGCTAACCCTAAAAATCGTCACGACCGTACGCCAGATGTGAGAGGTATTGCGGTGAAATTACTCCGCGCCGTTGACAAAGATCGGCTAACTAACTTGTCATCTGCCGAGTTGAATTCCAACACCGCTTTAGACATTTTAGCGAACAACTTTCCCACTTTTTTCCTGACCGAACAGAACCCGGCGGAGAATTACGCTAAGCTGACTTCTTATTTTTTGAGAGGAACTCTCGACGATAACCAGAGTAGATTCAAGGAAAGGTGGTTTGCAGGGCTCTCACTTTTTAAAAACAATTTCAATGCGATGGAGGTTAATCTCGGCATGATTCTGGATGGAAGTGTTATCCGATCAGCTCTCGCCGAAAACTATTTTTCAATGACGGCTTATAGACTCGGCACTCATGGCAGCCACCGAGCAGTGAAATACATCTGGAAGCCGGAGCCCTGTCAGGCTGAACAACAAAGTGAATTAGAGCGGTTTTTAAAGACAAACCGCCCTGACTGGGCCACAGAGCGTAACTACTCAGACCCCCGCTACATCTTAAAGCTTCGACAAATCCCGCCCTATAAGAAAAAATATAGAAAGCAGTTTCCTTCAAATTACCTACGTAAAAACATCGAAGAAACTCTCGCGCGCGATAGTTTTTGCTACAGCCTCTATCTACAATTTTACCGAGACCAAATAAGCACCAACATCGAAGATTCTTCAGATCTTTGGGCAGAAAGCGTTGATGACATCAGCTGGTGGAAACGCGAGGTCATTCCGAGTTCACTTAACCCACTTTGGAAAATCTATCCTATGGATAGATCTGCGTATCTTAAAAAAATTGAGGCCAAATCTCCTGTGCGCCCGGTCAAGGTGGCGCAACTTAGGATTAACCAGACTGTTGGCCCAGCATTAGGGCAAAATCTCTGTGATAGCCTCAGTTTCAATTCTTGGAATGGCAATATCGAGCACCACAAACCGCTTGGAGTCGTCAATCGCATGAGAAGAGAAGCCTACTTTGCTTCAAGAAAAATACGCCAATTTTTGAATAGCTTTTCGCTAAACAGCAAAGATTCGCCCTAGACCGCCAGATGACACGGATACTCCATAGTGAAATATGGTCATATTTAGAATTGACATAATTTTAGACTTATTCTAATTTGGTGCCTATGGCACCACTTCGTAAAGATGCACAACAAGTAAGTAACGAGAAGATCGTCGATTGGCTTAAGGCAGCAGGGCTTAGTGCCACTAGCCAGCGAATAGCTATCACTCGTTTCGTGCTCTGCGAAGCCGACCATCCTACTGCCGATGAAGTTCATAGATGGACTGAGAATTATTTACCTAAGGTGAGTCTTGCCACCGTCTACAACACGCTGGGAACTTTGGTTCAAGCAGGACTTCTAAAGGAAGTTCGATTGGCTGGCAGTGATCGAGTTATTTATGACTGCAAAACTCACGATCACTTTCACTTTCTAGATGAAGCAAGTGGCCAAATTTACGATTTGGATTCGCGCGATGTAGAACTTAATTTTAAAGACAAAAAGATGTTTAATATATCAAGTTTCGACCTCTTGATTAGAGGTCGTGTTAACAAGAACAGAGTAACAAAAAAACAATGAGGAGGACTTTATGGTTCGTATGTTAGGAATTGGTGAAAAATTTCCGGAATTTAAACTCAACAGCGTCGTATCGCTTGAAAAGGGCAAAGAATTTAAAGAAATTTCTAGCTCTGATATGAAGGGCAAGTGGTCAGTTGTTTTCTTTTGGCCTATGGACTTTACATTCATTTGTCCTACAGAACTAGCGCAGTTTAACCAAGATCTGCCGCAGTTCAGAGATCGTGAAGCACAAGTTTACGGAGTAAGCACAGACACTCACTTTGTGCACTTGGCCTGGCGAACTCATCATCCAGACTTGAAAGACCTTAAGTATCCGATGCTCGCTGATCACAAGAAGGAGCTCAGTCAAGCCCTGGGTATTCTGCATCCGACAGAGCAAGTTGCACTTCGTGCGACTTACATTGTTGATCCAGACGGCATAGTTCGATGGGTAAGTGTGAATGATTTGAGCGTTGGCCGAAACGTAAAAGAAGTAGTTCGCACTCTCGATGCGCTTCAATCTGACGAGCTTTGCCCTTGCAATTGGGAAAAGGGTCAGCCCACTTTGAATGTTTAAAGACTAAACGTTCGAAGAGGTATCGACAAAAATGGGAGCAGGAGCGAAGTTGGCTGGTTTCAGCCTGACGGCGCTTTAGCTCCCTTCAGTGTCCATTTTTTTGCAGCTTGATGCCTCCAATCAAAAGCAATCAGCAAAAGATTTTTCAGCGTCAAGCCTTTTACTTAAATAGGAGATGATTATGCCGTTTGATCTCAGCACCCTACAGTTTGAAAGCCGGATTTTTGCAGCGGATACCGCAATTGAGAGAGATTTAAAGCTCAACTTTCAGAAGTTAACTCAAGAAAGTTCCCTTGAAACCAACGAAAAGCTCTTCGCTCTCTATGCTCTTGCACAAGCCTGCCACCACTCTGCTCTAAAAACTTCAGTACGTGAGTTACTCCAAAAGAGTGATGAAATATCGAACGAGCAGATAACAGAGATCGAACAAAGTGCCGGCATTATGGCAATGCTAAACACCTACTATCGCTTTCGCCACTTTATGAAAGAGACACATGGCGGCGAGTTAGATCCGAGCTTTAATCGCGCTGGTCTAAGAATGAATTCTCTTTCGAATCCTGTGATTGGAAAGACAAACTTTGAAATGCTCGCATTTGCCCTATCAGTCATCAATGGGTGCCAAGATTGTGTTGGGTCGCACGCTAAGACTTTAGCTCAGCACGGTGTTTCAAATGAAAAAATTCATGACTTAGCCCGCTTAGCCAGTGTGGTTAAGGCAATTTCTGTTCTGGATGAAACAGTCTAGGGCGCTTTTGCAGTAGTTCGACCAAATGAGGACACGCCCTAGTTATTGCTTAAGTATGTCGCTAAGAGCTTTTTTTTCTTCTTTTAAAATAAGATCAATCAGCTCATCGGGAGAGATTTTGTAAAGTCTTACAATCTCTGCAAGTTTTTTTGAGGGCGGCGGAGATATTCCTCTCTCCCAGTTCGAAACGTATTGGGGAGAGGTGTATTGCAACGCCTCGCTCACTTGTTTTTGACGCAGCCCGCAAGCCACTCTTCTTTGCTTCAAAAATTCGCCTAAGGCTTTGGGTGATGAAAACATATACATCGAGTTTTTCAATCGATTCCCATGACCGCAATCTATCTTCTGAATATAGTCCGTCTTTAAGTGTAAACTGCTTAAATTTTGCGCAAATACATACTGTAGTTGAACCGGGCTCGAAACCAGTTTCGTTGATTCCATCGGCCAACGCTTTCGCTTTTGGGTCGGTAGGCGGCATCTAAAGGTCCTACTCGAAATGGGATCTTTTTGACATCAATTTACCCCTGATGAGATTCGGCGCAGAGTAGTTCTTGTCAAAAGATTTTCGCCTGCGCCATTTCTGAAATTTGTTGGGCGATATTTGAATCGTATTGTTGAGTTTCACAAATAACCCGATAATCTCATATCGATAACGCCTTTTTGCACCCACAACTGGTACCGATAACCATACACATGTGCTCAGAACTTTTGGGAGAATTCGGAAATGTTAAGAATAGCCCGCCAAAAAATGAAAATTGATTGGGTTACCACATTATTTTTAGTCGTGACGCCAATAGGGTCGGCTATAACACTTTGGTTGGTTCCGCCCTCGACAATATCTGCTTCCATACTTGTGGCGGCGGCCATTTATCTTTATCTAACGGGAATGAGTATTACCGGGGGATACCATCGCCTTTTCGCACACAAGACCTATAGCGCCAACAAGGTTGTCGAATGGGCCTATCTTTTATTTGGGGCAGGAGCGTTTCAAGGGTCCGCGCTGAAATGGGGCGCAGATCACAGAATTCATCATCGTTTTGTAGACGGCGAAAAGGATCCCTATAGCATAAACAAAGGTCTTTGGTATGCCCATATTGGCTGGCTGTTTGATAAGCTACCGGAGCCAGATTACCAAAAGTGGGCACCCGACCTTTTAAAAAATCCCAGAGTGAAGTTTCAACACAAGCATTTCGTTTTAATCGGAAGTTTTATGGCTTTTCTCTTACCTGGCTTCATCGGGCTGGTAATTGCAGATTCTTTTTTATTAGGCGCACTTTATATCGGCTTGATTCGATTGGTGGTTCTTCATCACACGACTTTTTTTATTAACAGTCTCTGCCACTTTTGGGGTAAGCAACCTTACAGTGATGCCCACACAGCAAGAGATTCCCATATTCTTGCAGTCCTGACATACGGAGAAGGCTACCACAACTTTCATCATGAATTTCAGGGCGACTATAGAAATGGAGTGAAGTGGTATCAGTGGGATCCAACCAAGTGGTTAATTCTTTCACTTCATAAATTGGGCTGGGCCAATGGACTCAAAGAAGTCTCTCCATTCAAGATCCTTGAAGCTCAGATTCAGCAGCGCAAAAAAAGAGCCCTTTCTAGTGGAGTGCGTTCGGACGTATTGGAACAGTGGGCACAAAGAACAGAGAGTGCGCGGGCTCGATGGAAAGAAACGTTTGAGAATTATCACAAGGCCAAAGAAAGTTTCAAACTCTCACTGAGAGAAAAACACAATGACAACATGGTCGCCTTTCACCAAAAGGTTGAAGACTTCCATACCTGGGAAGAACTAAAAAAATCCGAATTTCGCAAGAAAATCCAAGAACTCAAACGCGATATGAGGCAGGCAAGAAAAGAATATAAAAGATCTTGGGCCAGCCTGACAACGGCGACGGCCTAAGCTTATTTGCTTGCAGCGGCAAAAGTCATTTGTTCCATCCAAGGGGCAAAACACTCCCACATCCTTACTGAGTTATAGCGAGTCCGCATGAGGCATAAACTGTTTGCCACTGATGTGAAACAGAGTCCGCAGAGCGGCTCTCTTCTGTTTTAAGTATAATTTCTTTTTATGTGAGAGATTCGAACTTTGAATCGCTGGTTGCCAATGAGCCCGCCGCTTGCAAACAAATACTAGTCTCTAGTGCCGGCTTACCTATTGGAATTACTACTAATCTACAAAACAAATTTCCACAACAAAAGGGCGACTACTCATTAAAAGTTGAATCGCAAGATCAGCGGTTCCAAATTGGCGCCACGAATCAATGTTGGTTTTTCACTAGCGACCCAGCCCAAAGTTGGGGACGATTCATATGGGGGATGTTCGTGCTGATCAAAAAAACAAAGTTCTCTTATTCGTCACATCGCTCAAAGGCTCTTTGTTTTCTAGAGGTTACTGAACATCGAAGATGAACGATTCCAAAGGAGGGAGTCCATATGGGGAAGTTATTAGGCTTAAGAATGGTCGTTATGGCGTTGCTATTGGCAGGAGCAGGAGCTCAGTCCCAAGAAGGCGCAAACAATGTCTCCGATAAAGTAGACGCAAGTGGTAGGATTCGCATCGGATACTATCCGAAAGCATTTGCTGGGAAGCAACTTACCGATTTGAAAAAAATCGAGTCCTCTCTATCGCAGTGGCTGTTGTCACAGAATTCAAAACTCACTGCAGAGAACTTTGAATTAAGAAACGTGAGGGAATCCCTAACAGCAAAGCACTTTTATTTTCAGCAAAAACAAGACGGATTAGTTGTTGAGAGTGCTGAAGTCATTGTGTCTGTTGATAACAGCACACAAGAGATGTACAGAATATTCGATAACTCGACTGAGAGTAAACCGGCTGTTGCCAAAGCAGGTAGTCAGCTCACTTCTGAAAAAGCTGTCGATATAGCTTGGAAGCATATTTGGGTAAGCGGCAGATTACTCGCAGACGTCAAATCGGAAAAACTATTTATTGAACAAGACGGAACTCTGCGACTCACCTACAGAGTTGAAATTGATACTGTAGAACCTGCAGGTTCGTGGGAAGTTATCCTCGATGCCTACACGGGTGAAATTGTAAGAACACAGGATCTACGAAAAGATGCAAAACATGACGATAGCAAACCCGTGTTTGGCAGAACGCCTGGTAAAAAGCTTCTGGATTATAGAGAGGCAGTTAAAGCTCTGGACGCAAAAAAATCGATCTCACTACTCTCAAACGGGAATCGCAGAGATGCCACAGCACTTGTGTTTGATCCAGATCCAAGAACAACACTTACCGACAACACACTTCTTGACAGTTCACCAAAGAGTGCTTTTGAGCCCGCGTATAAAAGTGTCGTGCTAAAGGATGTTACTGAAGTTGCAGGAGTGCTAAAGCTTTCGGGCCCCTGGGTGACATTGGTAGACTTCGAAGCACCCGTGAACACGCCCTACACAGTTCAAAACGGAGAGTTCAAGGGTAAACGAGGAGATCAAAGTTTTAACGACGCCATGACTTATTACCACCTCGATAAGAATCAACGCTATATGCAGTCGTTAGGTTTTTTTGGGAGCCGAGGCATCCAGTACCTCTCGATCACAGTAGATTCGAACGGAGCTAACGGTGCCGACAACTCTTACTATCGACCAAGCGCAAATCACCTCGCTTTTGGCTGGGGCTGTGTTGATGACAACGAAGACGCTGATGTGATCTTGCACGAGTACAATCATGCGATTAACCACAGTATCAATAGCAACTTCAGCGGCGGCGATACGGGCGCTATGGGCGAGGGGTTTGGTGACTACTGGGCTCAGTCTTATAGCATCAGCACAGAGAACGGAATGACGTTTAACCCTTTTCACGTTTTTAACTGGGATGCGCACTCAGATCCAAACAATGAAGAGGGCTGTTGGCCGGGTCGACGCCTAGATAAAACCCAAGCGCAATACGTCCATAGCCAGAACTATTACGCCCATAGCCGGCACGACTCCTTTGTTTCTGATGAATTGTGGTCAACTCCCATCTTCCAGGCACTTTATGAGGCAGTGAAGACAAAACAGGCAACTCGAGAAGAAATGGATAGAATTATTCTTGAGGCCCAGTTTGGCCTAGGGTACGGACTCAAGATGCGAGACATGGCAAACTCCATTGTTTCCAATGCGAAGAGACTCTATCCGCAGGGCAAGCATGCTGAAATCTACGCAAGAAAGTTTGCAGCCCAAAACATCATTGAAAGACAAAGTTCTCTTGTGCCCTTGGCAAAAGCTAATTAAGCGCAAGATCATCTTGGTCACGCGGCAGCAAGCAAATTGCTACTGCGCTAATAAAAAAAGGCGGGCCAAACCCGCCTTTTTCATTTGGTAAATCACTAAAGGTACGGAGTCACTTGTGGGACGCGGCGCGTCCCACAAGTGACTCCGTACCTTTAGTACCTTTAGGACCTTTATCAAATTATTGGCGAATACCGAGTTTCTTGAAAAAAGCTTTTTGGTTAGGAACGCGCCCTAAAAATTCTGTGGCAAGGGCTAAAGCGTCTTTCATCTTTCCAGGCTCAAGAATGTTTTTTCGATAGCTCAAACCCGTTTTCGAATCCAAAAGGCCCGCTTTTTCGAAGCGAGTAAACATGTCAGCCGCGTAAACCTCCGACCAAATATAGCCGTAGTATCCAGCATCGTATCCACCCATAAGGTGCCCGAATCCTGCCGAAAATGCTCCACCCTTTATCGGATCAAGACCAATGATCTCTTTGTAGAGCTGGTCATGCACCTTTCGAGAATCGACTGCACCCGAAGCCGTGTGCAAAGTCATATCGAGCGTACCAAGCATCAGTTGACGCGTGTAATGATAACCTCGGTTGAAATCACGACCCTGTAGCATTCGCTCTATCAGGTCATCCGGAAGCGACTCCCCTGTTTTGTAGTGACGCGAAATTTTCTTGAGCATCTGCTTGTCCCAAACCCAGTCTTCGAGCATTTGTGACGGAGCTTCGACAAAATCGCGTGCCACAGATGTGCCAGAAAGACTTGCATATGGTGCCCGAGTCAACGTTTGGTGCATAATGTGTCCAAATTCGTGAAAAAAAGTTTCCACTTCATCATGGCTTAAGAGTGAGGGGCGGTCTTTTGAGGGCGGAGTGAAGTTTGTTACCATCGCGCTCACAGGCTTATTGTAAACTCCGTCTAAAAGCCTACCGTTAATGAGGGTAAAAGCTGCCGCATGTCCATATTTACCCTCACGTGGATAAAGATCCGCCATAAAGTACGCTATTGTGCTCTTACTCTCCTTATCTTTGATCCGGTAGAGATCAACTAGTGAACTCCAAACAGCGGCACCCTTCACTTTCTCAAATTCAACTCCTAAAAGAGTCGAGTAGATCTCAAATATTCCCTCTACGACTACGTCTTTTGGGAAGTAACTTCGAACGACCTCATCATCTATCGAGTACGTCTGTCTTTTGATGCGATTTACATAGAACGCTAAGTCCCACGGTTCAAGCTTCGCCTTAGGATTAGTTGTGTGCTTCCTTTTTTCTTCAAGCAAAAGATTGAGATCTTTCTGATTGCGAATCGAAAGTTTGGACTTTAAACCGTTGATCATGTTCCAAACGTTCTTCGTGTTTTTGGCCATTCTTTTTTGAAGGCGATAGTCTGCCCAGGATTTAAAGCCAAGAATCTTAGCTGTTTTCTGCCGAAGTAACAGATTTTCTTCTAATAGCTTGGTATTTTCTACTGCAGCTCTTGTATTGTAGGTCTCAATCAATTTCTTTCTTATTTGTTCGTCTTCGACGTTTTCCATCGCCGGAATGAAATCAGCGTACTTCATTGTAACGACCAACTTGCCATCGCGCTTTTCGAGCCGTGACATGACAGATTCGGGCAAGCCTTTCAGCTCCTCGGCACTTAAGAGAACGAATGAGGTGTCGTTGTTGAGGTTTTTTGAAAACTCGTTACTCTTGGAGCTCATTTCTTTCATCAGTTCGCGCACTTGATCGAGCTTCTCTTGCGGAAGCTTCAAACCGTTCTCTTCAAAAGCTAGTAGCATTTCTTTGTGCAGTACTTTTTCTTCTTCTTTTCCGGGGACGACGGCCTTCAATGCCGCGTACAACTGAGGGCGGGTAAACACTTCGACGAGATACTGAGAAAGCTTCTCTTCACAGGCTCCCGAATCTTCTCGTAGCTGCGAATTGGGAGTTACGTACTTCATGAAGGTGAGCCCGGCAGTTTCATCCGACAACTCAGAAAGTGCTAACTCGAAGGCAAGCTGGGTGTTAGCGAAATTTCTCTCTGACGCTCCCCTAGATGCGATAGACTTCAGCGCACCTTCGGCCTTAGTCATGGATTCTTCGCACTCTTTAACAAGAGTACCTTTTTTATAGTTCGAAGGTGCCGACTGATAGGCAATAAGAGTCGACTCTGTATCATTGGCGGCAACGTCACCTTCTGTAACATGCTTTGTTGTTGAGCATCCAGAGAGGGCCAATGCCAATACTGAAAAGACAAATTTGGTAAAAGTAGATGGCTTAAAGTTCTTCACAATGTTCTCCTGATTAAAACGAAATAGAAAAGTGAATAGACCAGGAGCTGATGCCATTTCGCCCAAACTACTGCGCAAACGAAATGGCAACAGCCCCTAGATTTTATCTATTTTAGACGTTACGCCTGTATTTGCCACCCACTTCATAAAGGGCGCCAGTCATCTGACCTAAGGTGCAGTACCTGGATGCGCTCATAAGTGCCGCAAAGACGTTGTTGCCAGCGAGCGCTGCTGATTTAAGATCATTAAGAGCTTTATCTGCCAACTGAGAATCTCTACTTTGGACCTGCTGGGCTTGCTTAAGTTGACGCATCTTTTCTTCACCTGTTGCCCTTGCGAGTTCAATTTTTGGCGCCACATAACCTTGTTGAAGAGTTTTCGGATCTATAAAAGTGTTAACACCAATGATGGGTAATTCACCTGTGTGCTTCAGGCGTTCGTAGTAAAGCGATTCATCCTGAATCTGCCCTCTTTGATACTGAGTCTCCATAGCCCCAAGCACTCCACCTCTTTCGTTAATTCGTAAGAACTCAGTGAGCACGGCCTCTTCTACTAAGTCCGTTAGTTCTTCAAAGAAGTAACTACCCTGATTGGGGTTCTCGTTTTTCGTCGTGCCAAACTCCCTGTTGATAATCATTTGAATCGCCATTGCTCGCCTAACCGATTCTTCAGTAGGAGTTGTGATAGCCTCATCATACGCATTTGTGTGCAAACTGTTGCAGTGATCGTAAACGGCTAAAAGTGCCTGGAGCGTAGTTCGAATGTCGTTGAAATCAATTTCTTGTGCGTGGAGCGAGCGCCCCGAAGTCTGAATATGATATTTGAGTTTCTGAGACCTTTCACTCGCACCATAGAGTTCACGCATAGCAACGGCCCAAATCCTGCGTGCCACTCTTCCCATCACAGAATATTCCGGGTCAAGTCCGTTACTAAAGAAGAAACTTAGGTTTGGCGCAAAATCGTCAATCTTCATTCCGCGAGACAAATAGTACTCCACATAGGTGAATCCATTGGCCAACGTGAACGCTAATTGGGAAATCGGGTTAGCTCCCGCCTCTGCAATATGATAGCCTGATATACTGACTGAATAAAAATTTCGCACTTTATGATCGATAAAATATTCTTGCACGTCGCCCATCATCTTTAGAGCGAAATCTGTAGAGAAAATACAAGTGTTCTGGGCCTGATCTTCTTTGAGAATATCCGCCTGCACAGTTCCACGAACCTGCGACAGGGTCGAAGCTTTTACTGCATCGTACTCTGTGTTCGTTAGTTCTCTGTTCAATGATTTCTTTTTAAGATCGATTTGCTGATCAATCGCCGTGTTCAAAAAATAGGCTAAGATCATTGGCGCAGGGCCGTTTATCGTCATACTAACGCTTGTGCTAGGGGAACAAAGATCGAAACCTGCGTAAAGAATCTTCATATCCTCAAGGCAACAAATACTCACACCGCTCTCACCAACTTTGCCGTAAATATCGGGACGCACAGCCGGATCTTCACCGTAGAGAGTTACGCTATCAAAAGCAGTCGATAATCTCTTCGCCGGATCATGAGCACTCAAAAAGTGAAATCGACGATTCGTTCGTGCTGGATCACCTTCTCCTGCAAACTGCCGCCGAGGCTCCTCCTCGGAACGCTTAAGCACAAACACGCCCGAAGTAAACGGAAACTCTCCGGGAACATTCTCTAGCCTCAAATAGCGAACCTGATCGCCCAGGTTTGTAAGCCTAGGTACGGCCACTCTTTTGACGCGAGTTCCACTTAAACTCGTCGTTGTCAGCGCACTCTTAAATTCTTTTCCCCGAATGGCGTAAGCAAGCTCGTCACTTTGGTAAGAATCATAAAGTTTCTTATAGTTCGCTCGAAGTTCACTGATGATCCCGCCCTTTTCAGTTTTCAACAGCTCCGAAAGTTTGCTGTGAATCTTTTCTTCATTTATATGGCCGGCAACACACTCAAACGCTCCAATGTCATTAGCCACCTGAGCCAGCTCTTGAGTTTCTGACTTGTAACTTCTTACTGATTTAACAATCTCACTGAGATAATTCTGCCTCTCAGGAGGTATGATTGTTTGCTTTTTTGTGCTAGCAAGATTTTGACGAATTGCTGAACTCAAACCCCATTCTTTAGAAGGGTCGTACTCGGCCAATTTGTCTGAGAGTGCAAAAAACAGTTGGTTAACACCTTGATCATTAAAATTCGAAGCTTGAGTGAGAAAGACAGGATACCCCTCGCCGTCAGCGTCTGGCGGCAGCTGCCTTGAACGCCGGTACTGCTTTCTCACATCCCTCAAAGCATCCTGAGAGCCTTTTCTATCAGCCTTATTGATTGCAATGAGGTCCGCATAGTCGATCATGTCGATCTTTTCTAACTGGCTTTGAGCCCCAAACTCGCTCGTCATAACGTAAAGTTTGACATCTGCTATGTCGCTAACCGCACTGTCAGCCTGACCGATACCGGAGGTTTCAACTACCAGCAAATCATCAGAAGATTTTTTCAAAAACTCGATCATCGCAGGCAAACACTTTGCGGTCTCGTTTCCAGACCCCCTGCTAGCAATTGACCTCATATACGTTCGTTCACGCTCTAATGAGTTCATTCGAATGCGATCACCCAACAGCGACCCACCAGTGCGCTTCTTGGTAGGATCAACGCAAAGCAGAGAGATTTTTTTGTTCGAATAGAGGTTTAAGAACCTCTGAGTGATCTCATCTAAAAGAGAAGACTTACCGGCCCCTCCCGTTCCTGTGACACCGAGAACTGGAGGGTTTGCTGATCCTCTCATCGGCAGTTGCTTCTTTAACCAATCCGGAATTTCTTGACCGAGCTCAATGGCGGTAAGCGCCAGGCCTCTCGCACGATCTTCAATTTTTCGCTGGAAGGTTACTTGATCAACAAGTTTCTGCTGATCATCTGCTCGCCATTCTTTAGCCTGAGCAAGCAAATCAAAATCACTGCCCTCAACAACGAGTTGAATCATTCCGTTTAAGCCCAGCCTGCGACCATCTTCAGGGTGAAAGATCTGATCGATACCGTATGCTTCTAGCTCTTTCTTCTCGTCAGGAACAATGACTCCACCACCGCCTCCGTAAATTTTCACATATCCAGCACCAAAGGCTTTGAGCAAGTCTTTCATGTATTTGAAAAACTCCATGTGGCCGCCCTGATAAGAGCTAATACAAACTCCCTGCGCTCCCTCTTGTAAAATGGTCGTTACGATGTCCATAACCGATCTGTTATGGCCTAAATGAATAACTTCAGCACCTGCATCTTGAATGAGGCGTCTCATAATGTTGATGCTGGCATCATGCCCATCAAATAAGCTGGCAGCCGTAACTATTCGAACTGGGTTCTTAAGATTTAGTTTGTTCATTTTCCGACAAAGTGGGCAGGGCGTTTTTCCATAAATGCGGCAGTCCCCTCTTTGGAATCTTGGGTTCTAAAGAGATCTCCAAAAGCGGTTCTTTCAAGTATAAATCCCTCGTCAATCGGTAGATCTAAACCGATACGAATGGATTCCTTTGCTGCCGCAATGGCCTTTGGTCCCCGAGAAGAGATCATTTTTGCAAGTTCCATACAAGTTCCGATAAGCTCTGATGGCTCCACGACATCGTTCACAAGTCCATATTGTAGTGCTCTGTCGGCATCATAATGTTTACCTGTAAAAATCATTTCGCTGGCGCGTGCGGCTCCCAACTTTCGAGGAGCCCTTTGAGTTCCACCAAAAGCAGGTATGATCCCTAATGAAACTTCAGGAAGACCGAACTTAGCATTCTTGCTGGCAATAATAAAATCGCAAGCCAGCGCGAGCTCACATCCGCCTCCTAGCGCAAATCCGTTCACCGCCGCAATAACCACCATCGGGAGCGTCTCTAATCTTCGAAAGACTTTTTGGCCTTTCTCAGAAAAAGATTTGGCGGCCGACGGATCTAACGACGACATTTCTTTGATGTCAGCTCCGGCAACAAATGCCTTATCGCCTTCTCCGGTAAGAATAAGGCAGCGCAAATCTTGCTCTCTTTCTATGTGATTGAGCATTTCATTGAGCTCATCAAGAAGCTGGTTATTGAGAGCATTGAGTGCTTTTGGCCGGTTTAGAGTTAATAGCCCAATACACTCGTTGATTTCAAATTTTAAACACTCAGTTTGCACGAGCACCCCCACCATTTTGATCATAATTATAAAACCCGCGCCCCGTCTTTTTACCGAGCCATCCTGCTTCAACATATTTTACTAGCAGCGGACACGGTCGATACTTTGAGTCACCAAGTCCATCATAGAGAACATTCATAATCGCCAAACAAGTATCAAGTCCGATAAAGTCTGCGAGTGTCAGTGGACCCATTGGTTGATTCGTCCCAAGCTTCATCGCTTGATCGATGTCGGAAACAGAGCCAATTCCCTCATAGAGTGTGTAAACTGCCTCGTTGATCATCGGCATGAGAATACGATTGACGATAAAACCCGGGAAATCTTTTGCCTCAACAAATGTCTTACCCATTGCTTCTGCAACTCGTCGAACTTGAGCAAACGTTTCTTGTGAAGTTTGTAATCCTTGAATACCTTCGACTAATTTCATCAAAGGAACTGGATTCATAAAATGCATTCCCGCCACGAGTTCTGGTCGACGAGTTGCTGCTGCTATCTTCGTGATCGAGATCGATGAAGTGTTAGTACACAAAATCGCATCTTTTTTGACGATCTCATCCAAGTTTCTAAATATCTTCAGCTTAAGGTCGATGTTCTCCGTGGCTGCTTCGACAATAAAATCGCAATCCAACAATGTGTTAAGGTCTGTCGACCAAGAAATGCGACTTTGTACGACTGCCGCGTCTTCGGAACTTAAAATTTCCTTCTTTACTAGGCGGGCCAAACTACTCTGAACAGCCTGTTTGCCTTTTTCTAAACTTTCAGAGGTAATGTCGTAAACTTGAGTGCGCCAACCTGTTTGTGCACTCACTTGTGCGATGCCGCTTCCCATCTGACCTGCGCCAACAATTCCGAACTTTGCTACCGACATTATTCCTCCAGCGATCCTACACTAGCACTATTGAAATAAGGAGCAAGCTTCGTCGCCCCGCCAACTAAGAGTCGATGAGGATTTGAAGGTGCTAATCGATCCAAGGCACGCTTGAAAAGCGCCACTCTACTCTTAACTCGTCATCCACTTGCTCGATGGGACTAGACCAGCGACGAATAGCCCACAGGTGGATGGCCGACATCCTTTCATCTAAGGACCATCGAAATCCAAACGTAGACTCCTCATCTTGCCGAGACGGAGATTTCATTGTGTCAAAACGGGCTATTAGATCGAGTTCTGAAAACAATCGGTGAAAGACGTCGATGTGGCCCGATGTTATTGAACCACTTCCCAAATACAAATCATCCGACTCGCCGTAATGGAATTGACCCGCAAACCCGACACCTTTAATTCTTGTCCTCAGAACGGCAAGTGCAGAGCGAATTTTTGTTCGACGAGAGAGCTGAGTGCTGTCTCCGTAAACGCCCGATACAAAACCTATAAATCCAAATCTATCTCGCCAGCCTAGCGTGGAGGCTAGTAAATAGCGATTATCTTGAGGGGAGTCAGTCACGCCCTCGAACACGGCAGTTTGTGTCCATATGCCTGCTGAGGGTTCAAAAGAGTAGGAGGCTCCCTGACTCCGTAAAGGAACGAGCCCACTTTGGTAAATAAGCGACCGCGGAAAGTAGAGATCTCGCTCGTGAAAAATAGATTCATCCCCATGATAAATCGGAATCTGACCGACAGAAATCTTACCCAATGAGGTCTCTGTGTGAGCGAAGGCCTCAATAATTCCAAACTCCTGATGGCTCGGAGCAGGAGCCGTAGCAGAGTCTCTCTGTAGAAAACTTGAATCTAGCGGATCAATTAATCGTGGACCGCCAGCACTCAGTTTTACGCCCCACTGAAGCGCCGGCGAAAGCTCTAGATCCACACGAGATGGTCCAAAATAAAAGCCGCTAAGAGTTTTTTCTTCAGACAACCGAAACTGAGGTGCAAGAAGCGCCGACATCTCTTTAGTTGTCTCAGCTTGACCTCTTACTGAGTAACCTGAAAACCCAGCCGCCCAAAAACACAACAGCAGAGATGGCGCACTTTTTTTGAGTTCGTTAAGTGCCACGATCATTCTCTCTCTCACGCGATTCTTCAGATCCCGCCTGCCATCGTCGGTATATCCTTCGGTTGACTCGCTTTGAAGAATTCGCATTTTTACGGTGTGGACGGCTCTCGTTGAGAGCCGAATACCTCGTGGTGGCAGCACGCTGCTAACACCATGCAAGACAACGGGAACAACTGGGCACTTCGCTTGAGCAGCCAAAACAAAAGGACCGCTTTTAAATGCCCCAATTTGTTCTTGCATCTGGCGGGTTCCTTCGGGGGCGAGTATAAAACACTCACCTCGCTTTACTCTTTCTCGCGCACTTTCGTAAACGGCAAGTACATCTTTGAGGTTATTTCTTGCGATCGGCAAAGCCCCCGCCACCCTCATAGCTTTGGAGAATATGGGTATTTTAAAAAGTTCAATTTTAGCCCCGAAACGAATTTTCTTGGGAATTCCCTTATGGCACACAGGGATATCAAGCAGCGATGTATGGTTGAATACGAATATGCAGCCGCCGTCCGGAAGAGGAGCCTCAAAACTCACATCTAGTTTCACGCGAGCGATTTTGAGGAGTCCCTTGGACCAATTCTGCACCAAAGACTCTCGCATCTCAGAGCGGCCCAATAGTGCTTCAATGACTGCTGAAGCAGAAATAATTAATGTCCAACCACCCAGTGCGGCGAGACGAAAATAAGACCAAATACGACCCACGATGTTCCTCAAAAAATAGACTTAATCACAACCCTACGTTCTTGAGCAATACATCAACAACAACGGGAAGAGTCTTTTTCAAAACTGGCGCAGCACGTTTAAGATTGTTCTTGAGATTCTTCTGTAGAGCGCCCCCTTGTTTACTCACCTCAGCCATGGGGTAGTGAAGACCATCTTGAGTTGCAACGGCCTTAGAATTTATGTCGGGAAGAGCCGTTCGCGAGTCATCTAAGATGGCTTTGACAACTACCACTGAGATTTTATGTCGCCTGAGCGCTCTTACAAGCGGGAAGACCTCCATATCGACAGCCTCTGCGCCCGTGCTTCTAAATAGGTTAATTTTATCCTCTGGCGACTGAACTACTTTTTCGGCGGTGACAAGCGGACCAACTCGGTAAGTAATGCCCTCTTTTAATAGTGAGCGACCGAGCTCGTCACATAGCTCCATGTCAAGATGAAGATCAACAGGTCCTTCTTTGCGAACCGCGTCCTCTGCAATAACTCTTTCAGGAATAAAAACATCTCCAAGCCGAAGCGTTGGTCTTAAACCTCCGCAATATCCGAATACGAGAGCGTGATCCACCGCGAGATTTGCAAATAGACTCTGATTTATTTCGAACTTCTTGAGAGCCAGTTCGTGGCCCATTCCCAATTCCCAAAGTAAAACTTCGTGACCAGAGTCGTGAGTGCCACGCCAAATTTTATCCTGATCTTTCTTAAGATCGTAGACTTCGAGGACAACTTCGGTTTCGGGCCTAATAGCAGTTAAAATAAGGATCATGATTACGCCTCTGAAAACAAGCGCGCTTTGGCGGCTTCTTTTTGTCTTAGCTTATAGGCCATATGCGAAGTTGGGCCCTTGAGCGTTCGAGCATGGGTGTCGTAGTCCATTATCTGAACTTCATAAGGAAAGAAAAACCTAGAAGTGCGCCCGTCGATAGGAAGGCGAATCAGCTGCCTTGAAATAAACTTAATGACTCGGTAATCGTCAGCCGAGAACTCATTTTCACGATCTCGAAAGAGTGCCCTATGGGAATCGGTTTGCAGCTTCTGCTCAAGTTGTTTTTCGATTTCATCCGAGTCTAACATACCCTTGGTCTCGGCTAGAGTTTCAAGAAGTAAGTTGACGGGATACAATGTATTTTTCGACTGATCCGGCAAAATATTCGGAAAACTAACGAGCTCTTCAGCCACCAGATAGCGAACCACTCGAAATGCTTCAAAAATATTTCGTGAGACAAACCGAACTCCCATCTTGTCGTAGATTGATATAGCGACCGCCTGTGGCTTTGAGAGAAATTTTGTCACCGCGCTATCGGTGGCCTTAAAAGGTTTTACGTCAAACCTCTTAATAGGAATCTGATCCGCCCGAGATGTCCCGCCCAAAACGGTTCCCATAATGGGGTCTTGGATAAGATGCGGCCGGAAATTAGCCAGCACCTGCTCTTGAATCAGATCAGAAAAAGTAAAGAAGAGATCGTGCTCTATGTGCGAGATCACATGCATCGCTCTGAGGGTCGCGCAACTCCAACGGCGAACAGCCCGATCTACTTGATCTCTTGGTAGGCTGCAATAAACGATGAGTTGACTAGGGTCTCCCAATTTTTGGATGTCAGAGACTTCCGAAGGAGGGGCGCCCACCTCAGCCTGATAGTTTTCTTTAAGGTAAGTGATTGCACGAAGAAAGAGTGCCACCAAGCGATCGCGATCTTCTGCTTCTTCAAGATCATAACCGTAGGTCTTTAAAAATCGATGCGCTTTTTCAATGGTATCAAGATGCAGTGAGCGCAAATCGACCGCCGATTCTCCGCCAATCACACATCCTAGTATTTCTTCATTAAATTCTTCGGGTCCAAACATGACCCCAGGTTACCCGCCGCTATTCTTTGTTGGCAAGTTTAACAATTTCCCAAACTCGCCCGAAATATTTGGCCAGGAATATTTGGCCAGAGAGGTGTATCCTAAGCATCTAAGCCCAAGACAATTGCCTCAGAGACAGTTCCGCCAGACATTTGCGATTTAATTGCAAGCAAACATGCGGCAGGCCTCTATCGCGAAACCACCTATGTTTCCGCTCATTACGAGCCCCTGAGTATTCGTATAATTATTCTGCCCGTTGTCATACGAAATATTGCCTTGATAATAGATAACGCCGTTATTCTGTTTAAAATACCCGGTGAGCGTGACTGAACCGACGTTGTCTTGAAAAATGATATAGGCACCAATTCCATCCGACGCAGAAAACAGATTGCTATTAGAAACTATCTGTCCTTGCGAGGATGGGGTGAGCGCAACAGAAACCGCATCAAGAAAGTTGCCCGCCTGATCTGTCATGTCGTCGTTGATAGCAAGAACAAGACTCCCCTGCGGGCTAAGATTTAGCTGCATCCCTAAACTAGAAGTCAGCATATCGATAGCCTGAGTGAGATTTACGATGCCATTACCCGATCTGATTTGCACGTCTGCTTTTAAATACCCCTCAATTGGCAACTCCTGAGATCTCATATTCCCAAAATCTCCTCCGTAGGTAGCTCCCATAAAGTGCGCTAACATTTGCCAGGCGCTTCCCTGATCGCCATTCGAGTAAATATATCCCCAGCCTTTATTAGGTAGCGGATCTTGAAAAGTAGATTGACCTTGGCCAGCCCCGGGCACACCGGGCACTCCGCCAGGTCCTACTGCACCTCTATCGGTTGTCGGGCGAACCTGAACGCTACCGCCTTGCTTCTTTCTCTCGCCGCATGCCGATAGTACAGCGATCGCTGCAAAGGATACGATCAGCCATTTCAGAGTCTTGGCACTTTGCTTCCAATTCCCAGCGCCGAAAACACTGAAATTGCAATTGAGATAAGACACTCTTTCGACATGTACTTGCTTCTTCGCTTCTTTATGGCTCATCGTGCGCCCCGCTTTTTTGGTCATAGGTGAGGCTCTGCCTCTAATAATTAAGTTTGAAGGTACGTGCTGCCTCAAAACATCCTAACTTCAAAGGACGTGCCATTTGTAAGCGGCACTGGGCCGCTGAGCCCACCACTTAGTCGAGCTGACCTGGGGAATCCTTTACCTCATCTACTCTAGCGATGAAGACGAGCAAATTGCGCCCAACGACTGTCTAACTTTTCGACAGCCCGGCGCCTCCGGGATTTTTTGTAATTCTCCAGCGACTTTGACCGGTTCTAATTTGCCAGGGACTTTGACCGCTTTAGTCCCATATCTTCTGTTTCTGTATGTCTTCCACCTTCGTGATGCTGCAAGTGGTGGGACTTACAAAGAATAGTGACATTCTCTGGATTGTCTTTTCCTCCGTGTGATACAGGCTGGATGTGATGAAAATCTAACCACTTTTTTTCATGGCAGCGTATTCCTCGCTTGTTTATGTGAGTGCAGCGATTTCCATCGCGTAGAAGCACCTTATGACGAACCTCAGCCGGAAGGTTTTTGCGATGACTTCGCTTCTCGCGGTTTAAGGATCTTCTTGTCAGCCTTAATTTTACTGTTCTTGTGAACAATTGACCTTCGCCAGCTTCGCATTCGCTATTTAGACTGTACCTTTGATGTTCACTCTCGCGCTCTAAGGTTTGGTTTTTAAGCCTACGGCGTACTGTGCTTGTGAAAAGTACATTTGAAACACTATCGCTTAACCTCTTTGAACTGTCCTCTTTGTTTTTATGAACGTCTGCTTCGTATATTGCATTTTTCGCCGCAGCTACTTTGTGGGCGCTCTCTGGTCGACGATAGTTGTCAATTTTAGTTTTAGATTCTTCTTGCCCTGTTTTCTCAGTTACTGCCTTTTCTGAATGTCTCGAGCGACCGCTTTCGCCGCTTGACCTTTGACTTTTTGCCACGGCCCTTTGGGCTTTTCTTATAGGGTCTACTTTTTCGACAAAAAACTCCACGATTTGCTCAAGCGTTGCTTCGTAGCTAAGTGGTCGCTGAGTTCTTTGACATAAAATGTCTTGGGCTCTTTGAAACTTCTCATAAAGCTCTTCGCTGACACCAATCGTTAGCTTGATGCGATTTTCTTGCACTGGCTTAGCTGCTTCATGGACGACTTCTTTCGGGTTAACAAGCACGACTTCTTTTTCAAGTTTTTTGCACGGGAGGGTTTTACACAGCTCAATCCATGTCTGCTTGTTTTCAGGGGTGATGACGCTGACAATTTTTCTCGCTTTTGACACCGAGAAGTCGCCTGCTCGAATAGCCGCTTTCAACTCAGGCACTTCTCGAGATTTTCTCATAACACCAATGAAGCTTGCCGCTACGGACTCCGACAGTTTCAAAGCTTCTGTGCAATAGGTCCAAAGACTTCCGTAACCGAGGCGAATAAAGGCTCTATGTTTTTCAACTTCGTCTAAAGCCTCAATAAGTTCTGCTTCGGCAGTAAGGTACTTTGCAGTTTTTTCGACGGCGTTAATGTGAATCTTTCTTAAAAAGACATTGTCTGGCTTCATCGCGTCTCCTTTGCGTTTCTAGTTTCGAAGTCATTCTACACCTGGCTTTTAAAACACTGGTTTTTCGCTCTATACGAGTTCAGCAAGGGCGATGAAAACGTAGCTAAGGAGCGAGACAATTGGGTTTTAATAAATGGCGAGACGTAGCTTCTGGGCTGTTAAAGCGAAAGCAGATAAGAGGTCTAAGTCGTAGGTCAACGTTACGAAAAACGACAGAATTACTCGTCAAGTCCGAAGGCTGAGCGTCACGTAATTTTCCAGTGATTTTGTTGCGGCGTAAAAGACCTAATACAGCGGCTAGAGGTTTATTCCGTCAAATCTGTTTTTAGGTACTGGCGCCTTTTGGCGCGAAAGAGGCAATGACTTTACCAATCGGGCGAGAGAGATCTTTCGTTTCGACGAGTGTAAATTGTGCCTTCTTGAAAGAATTAATCGCGTTTCGTTTTTCGGTAGAAACAAATGCTTCCAGAAGTTCAGAGCAATATGGTTGATGACCCACGACAACTACATTCTCAATCTCTGAATATTCGTTAATTGCATCAAAGACAGTTGAAAAAGAGTTGTGCGAGCCCAACCGCTCATCAAAAGTTGGCTCTGGCCAGCCTAAACACTGACACAGTCCTTTCGAAGTTTGTGCACAGCGAACATAAGGACTTGAAAGAACAACATCTGGATGAAAGTTCACCTTCTTCAACATTTCACTAAGATCTGTAACTTGAGTTTGCCCTTTTTCTGTCAGCTTCCGACTAGAGTCTTTGCCGTCAGCAGAGAGATTTTCTGCGTGTGCGTGGCGAATGATGGCTAGTTTCATTGGCAGGCTCCTCGATCAGCGGGTTGCTGGCTCCAAAAATCTCATTATTGGTAAACTCATGCAGTCGGTTGCTTAGGTAATTAACTCCTAACTTTAAAGTATCGTTAGGAAGGTCATTGGTTCAACAAGAAGTTGATCCGTTATTTTACTCCCTTTCCCTGGGGTTGGCTCTGACTACTACTCTCACCACTGTTGTTTCGCCCATTTCGTCGTCGCTCCTCAATGACATCTCTCTCAGTGGCCATCGTAAAGGCGTCTAAACAAACCATTTTCGTGATACCTCTTGTTCCATTCAAATACTCCGAGATCGCCTTCTGATAATCAGTTGCTGTCGCCCAAGGACCGAGGCCCTCAATAAACTTTCGTGATCCTCCGGAACCATTGCAAGCCAAACATCCCAACTGATGTTTTACCTTTCGAAGAGTTTCTGCCGAAAGCTGATCAGAACCAATTCGTTTATTTGCCGTGTTTCTAGAGCCAGTTGATAGACTGAGGCCAGGATAGCAGCAAGAACTTGCCGAGTGACGAAGAGCCCCTAGGTGGAGCAAACCATTTTCTTTTATTAGCGCTATCTCTTTTTCAAGCTCTACGGAAGAATCTCTGTCGATGGCGTCTTTGTACTGCTTACTGTCGTAAAAGTCTCGTCGAGTTTTCCGAAAACCGCTAAATGCCGTTCCGCAATTGAAGAAACGACTGTATTCTATCGCACCAAGTTTCACTTTTTGCCTTCTATCAGCAACATCCGTAGAACTCCAGAACTTCTGACTTTGAGACGGCTCACCGTCAGTAGATGGGGTTACACCTAAGAAGGGACCAAATCCCTTTTGAACTTCGTAACCCTCAAAGCCACTTCCTCCATGCGATTTGAAAGTTTCATATTTTATTGGGCCTAAATAGGTCATTCCAAAATAGTTACCTCGCTGACCACCTCTTTTGCCATAAGTTGACTCTTTGGCGGCTTGGGCAAAACGCAAACCCAAAGGAATTGAATCCGTCGAGTAATCCAGCAATAATTCGTAAGCTTTAAGAGCATCTAGGCCTTCAGTGAGATCCCCAAGAGATCTGCTTTGATCCGAACTCGCTGAACCAGCTGATGTTTTAGTTATTTCAACTTTGTCTTTTCGCTCAGTGCCCGAAAGGAGGCCTGACTCCTGCGAAGTTCCAGAAGTGCATCTTTGTCGTTTTTGGCTTTTTTCTGAAGGAGACTTCCAGTTTTCGTATTCGCCAAGAACAAGACACTTATAATATTTCTTTGTGGCATCTCTTTTTTCTTGTGTGATATTTACTTGCGGCAAAGCTGAGTTGTAGAGATCCTCAAGCAAAGCGTCACTCAAATAGTTAGAACCTGTCTCGTCTGCCCTCTTGCCACAATTTGCCATGTAGATTGCGATATATTTTTCAAGAAGCTTTTTTGCCTGAAGAGTGTAGTCCTCAATCTCATTATCAGTGGATTCACTATTTATTTTAGCCGCCTGAGATCGCAGGTTCATCGCTTCAACCCTAAGCTCTAGAAACTCTAGTCGAAGCGATGTTAAAGTGCCTGTAATCTCTCGGTCGGCAAAAGCAGAATCACACAGTGCCTGATTAATGTGGGCCAAATCAGTCCCTGATTTTTCGCGAGGTTTTAAACCAATTTGATCTCTTATTGTGTTAATTCGCGCATCATCACAGTTGAGAAACTTCTCAGACTCCGCGCGTTCACCCAGAGGACTCGCCGCTGGCCTTTGGCAGAGCCTGGCTGTATCGGCCTCGGTCAAGAGACAATACAATACTAATGTAGCTGCTAAAAAAATATTACGAGGCCAAAAACAAGAACGCGACATATAAGATCATTGTAGATATCATTCCAGATAAGGCGACCAATTTTGCAGATCTTTTTGCGATCAGTTCCTTTTTAGCAACACGACGATGGGCCAGTGATCTGAAACCCCGAGATATTTGCCGCTAACCACGCTTTGACTGTAAGGAAAGCCTTGTGCGTCCCGCTGGAAGTCCTGATCATTCACTACTCTCGTGACTGAGTCCTGAACTTGCCACTTCGAATGCTGACTCTGCACGAGCACCTTGTCTAAAAACGACCAAGACTTCTTGGGAGGATAATACGTAGTGCCACGGCATTTTTCTAATTTCTTCGCAGCAGCTGCGGCTGTCGCTTTTGACGTCGCCATCGCCGAAATGTCTAATCCATTTGCTCTATAGGATTCCTTACACTCGGATTCCGCAGCATTGTTCCACACTGAGATTTTGTGCTCTTCATCACTAGGAACATTAAAATCTCCCGCGGCAATTACTAGTCTCCCCTTCGCACGCTCCACTGCTGCAAGTTCACCTAAAAACTTAAAAGCTTGAATGCGAGAAACCTTTGGATGAAAGGGCGCTGGAAAATGAACCCCAAAAACTGTTACTAGCTCGTCTCCACCTAACTCAAAAGTCGCCTTAAGAATACCTCGAGAGTCGCCCACAACCTTTTTTGCTTTGCCGCGAAAAGGAATCTCCCGCAGTTGTGGTACCTCCACTAGATTCAACCTAGACAACATCGCGACGTCTATGCCCCTCTTATCATGGCCTTCAATGAGAATTGGCTCCGAGTAACCGCACTCACCCAAGTGTTTGTCATTGAATCTACGAAGAACCTCGATGTTCTCCACCTCTTGCAAAACCAACACATCTGGGCACCTTGGAGTCGAATTTGGATTTGGATTTGGATTTGGAATCTGATTTGGATTTGGATGCTGATTCTGATTTGGACTCTGACTCTGACTCTGACTCTGATTGTGATCGGAAGTATTCACAGAAACTATCACTGCGGCAAGCCTTCGCATTTTCTCTTCTAAGACTTCTTCGCTCCAATCAAGATAGAGACACTCGTCACGCCATGACTTTTTTGAGATTTTGCGGCAGAAGTTTTTATGCGCAACCGACTGCTTTTTTGCTAGAGGCAAAAACGTCTGGTCATTCTTTGCAGGATCATCTTGAGTGTCAAAAAAATTCTCTACGTTGTAGGTCATAAGTGAAAAGCTTTTACGAACATCTTTTGACGAGAAGCCGTGCTCCACACCTTGATCTTTTGGACTGTCCTTTGGCGATACGCATCCGGCAGTTAAAATGGCTAGCCCCGCTAATATGACTATAGCGCGAAAAAACAATTTCATCTTGACGATTTCCCTTCAAGGCAAATGATTCAATCCCCCCCCTACCAGATCGCCATGATGTGGTCAGTCTGGGACCGCGATTGCAATAGCCAATTTTTATTAAGACAATTACAATAAGAATTCAACAAGGAGATTTTCATGTTCAACCTAAAGGTTCAAGGCCAGCGCGTTTCTCATCTTCCTTTTGAAGAACTAAAAACGCAGGGATATCTTGAATGTATCGAATCCGCCATTCGGATCGCCAAGGAGAAGCTAGACAAAATTAAGTCTCTTCCTGCTGGCTTTGATAATACGATCTTAGGTCTTGACGAATGCTCAGATGACCTGCGCATTGCTTCGAATCTCTATCATGCTATTTTTGCGGCACACGGGAATGAACGCATTCGAGCGTTGGCCGCGCCAATTAGTCAAAAGATTACAGAGTTTTCAAATGACTTACTTTTAGACGAAGCATTGTTCGGCAAAGTCGAAGCCGTCTACCAGAACAAGACTCAGCTTTCGCTGGGCACAGAGCACACGACTTTGTTAGAAAAAACTTATCGCGACTTTGTACGTAATGGAGCGCAGTTAAACATCGAACAGAAATCGCAATTGCGAAAGATTGATGACGAGCTTTCTAAGTGTGCGCCAGAGTTTTCAAATCGAGTATTGAAGGCAACTAATAGTTTTGAACTTCATATCACTCTTGAGAAGGATCTCGAGGGAATCCCCCAAGATGCCATAGCAGAAGCGAAGGCCAAAGCGGCAGACCGTGGTGGTTGGATATTTACACTACAGGCACCGAGCCTAACGCCTTTTTTGACTTACTGTAAAAATCGAGAACTCAGAAAACAAATGTGGCTTCAGTACAACTCGAGATGCTTGGTTGGCGAAGAGACGACCGTCGAGCTTGTTAAAGAGATAGTGAAATTGCGGCACCAAAGAGCGCACCTACTCGGCTTTAAATCTCACGCTGAATATGTATTAGAAGAGCGCATGGCGAAGTCTGCACACCAAGTGAATAACTTTTTACAAGAGCTCAAGCAAGCTTACCTACCTGCAGCCAAACGCGAAATGGATGAACTCAACACCTTTGCTAAAAACGAATTAGGTTTTAAGGATGATGTTGCGCCCTGGGACGTGAGCTTTTTGATCGAGAAGAAGAAAGAGAAAGACTTTCACTTTAGCGAAGAAGAACTTCGTCCCTACTTTGAACTTAGACAAACGCAAAAAGGGTTGATGGACCTTACAGAAAAGCTCTTTAAGGTGCGGTTTCAAAAAACAAGTTTTGCTCTTTATCACGATCTCATCGAAAGCTACGAAGTGCTCGAAGCAAGCGGAGAGCACTTAGGTTTTATTCACTTGGATCTTTTTGCCCGCGATACAAAGCAAGGTGGTGCTTGGATGACGGCTTGGGTTGATCAAGGCAAATTCGACCAAAAAATCGTGCGACCTCATATTGCCATTGTGTGCAACTTCCGCCAGCCTTCTGAGGAACATAAGACTCTTCTTAATTTTATAGAAGCGCGCACACTCTTTCATGAGTTCGGCCATGCTCTTCACGGGTTGTTTTCAAAGTGTACCACCAACAGTTTGAGCGGCACCAACGTCTATTGGGATTTTGTGGAGCTGCCATCACAGTTTATGGAAAACTGGTTACTAGAACAAGACGTTGTGAACAAGTTTGCGACCCATTACAAAACCGGAGAAACCTTGCCACCGCAGTTGTTAAAGAAACTGCGCGATTCACAGCACTTCATGGCTGGCTACTATGGCGTCAGGCAGCTGAGCTTTGGAACTCTCGATATGGCCTGGCACTCTAAATCTTTAAACGAGCTTGAAGGTAGTGTTTTAGGTTCTCAAGATTTTCAACCTTTTGAAAAAGAATCTCTACAAGACTTACTTCTTATGCCGCAGGTGCCTGGCACGTCCATGTCTGCAGCCTTCTCGCACATTTTTGCTGGAGGTTACTCAGCCGGCTATTACTCTTACAAGTGGGCCGAAGTGATGGATGCAGATGCCTTTGAAGCTTTCAAAGAAAAGGGTCTGTTTGATCCAGCGGTGGCTCAGTCGTTTAAATCAGAGATTCTCGAGCGCGGCGGCAGCGAGCATCCAGAAACTTTGTACAAACGATTTCGCGGAAGACTCCCCACCCCCGACGCGCTTTTGCGCCGGGATGGAATCGCAAGTTTTGAAGAACAAAAATCTGAGAGCTAAATACGATCTTCAAAAAGAGCGCCGCGATGAGATCCAACCAAGCACATTGTGATCAACGAATGTTATTCATTCGTAGGTTCTGGTAATCTCTCAAAGTAATAGCAGAATTTGCTATCTTGCTCACCAGGAGGGAGTACTTCAAAACTTTTGGTCACAGTTCGGAACTCAGTAACACCTGTTAGCAAATAATCGCCGAATTGACGAACTCCGATTAGCGTTGGGTAATAATGAAGCGAGAATGGAACGATAAGCGCTTCAAGTTTAGGATCAAACCTAGCATGGTTCCTGTGATAATGATGAACTCCTACGTCACGATCAATCGTCATAAGTCTTACGTTGATATATTGCCATGTGTTCGTATGACAACTAGATTGCCAATTGTCCGGATCACAATACTGGGTTGCTTCTAATTGCCACCCCTGATAAACCTCTGGATCCGAAAAAAGCGGCCCTGCATCTGGGGCTTTAGAGGGCTTTCTCAAGCGAAAATAATAGCGGTCAGGCAACAAATTCCCCCTTGCCCAACAGCGTCCCTCCCAGGACCCAGCAATCTCTGCGGGGTTGGGTCGAGTCGAAAGATTCTTATTAAGGAACAATTCGTAAAGATGCTCCTGGGGTCGTTGGGCTTGAGCCGCCTCTTGCAACGCTTGCTTCGATTGTTGAGCTAGTAGATCTCTTCCCAACTGATCTAAAAACTGATGGTCCGGTATACCAACAAGATGTCCCGTCTCGTGGACTGCAAGTACAAAAGCTTCATCTGGCGTCACTCCATGGGTTTCAAAAAAGGGAACGCTGAGCACTATATGATCTGGTTTCTCAAGCGGTAGCGCTAAAGCCGCCTTTTCTTGACCCTCGTCGAACAGACGTTCCCGCTCCGATCGCTTAATGGGCTTACTTCTAACAGCTTCAATCTTTCCCAACCAGTTGCCCCTAAGGACTTCGTCATTAATCGATTTACTGGATCGAATAGCAACGTGAGCGCGATCAAGAGCAAAGTGAAACCGGGTCTCGTATATGTCGGCTCCACCGCCTTCCTTTCCTGCCATGGCACAAAGGGGGGTTAGCCAAAGAAGGCTTACACTTAGAAGTTTTGTCTTCATTTCATTCTCCTCATTTTTATTTCCTTATTAGAGTTCGCTGTTACTGGATAAAGCGAAACCCCCAGATGATAGACTCGAGTGGGTTTCTTGTTTCTTTCAAAAAAATTGCACAAGTCTCGTCGAAAGTTCTTAATTATTTCTCGCGCCTCATCTAGGTCTTCAGGATTAACTGCCATGGTCATTGAGGTATGACTCCTCAGATCGACGGGAACCTCTTCAAGTGCTCGAATAGACATTTCAAGAACCTGTCGCTGCAGGTTTCTAGCGGCTTTGCTTGTTAAATTTCCGTTGATATTTGTCGCTCGCGCATTCTTTGAAGTGTCTACCCATGATCCATCTGGCTTGATCTTTAGCAGACCAACTCGCTGGAGCCGCTCAACTGCAATTCGCACTTCAGTTTGGGATATCCCAAGGGTTTTTGCTAGGTACTTACAGTCGGGCTTGAAGTCGACGGCCCGGATGAGTTCAAGGATTGCATAGTGATACCAATCGGATATGATCGCATACGTATCAAGAGTGATTTGCTGATAACCATCGTTTTTTCTTCTTTGATGAGATGCTCGTTCATTAAGCTCCTCAAGCTTCATACCCAAGGCAAGTCCCAATCGTTCACGCATTTTTTTTGTGATGGGCCGCTTTCCTCTGAGCATGGCAGATAAAGGTGACGCCTCTACTCCTAGGGATCGTGCAAACGCTCTCAGGGAGTAGCTAGAGTTCTTTCGACATCGCTCTACAAACTCTTTCTGAAGCAGCATGCGAAATTCAGATTTATCTTTCGACATTTCCATGGTGCAGAGAATACACAATCTCATTGCGCCCCGCGACTCATTTTGTCACAAAGTGTGACAAACCAATTGTCACAGGTAATTTCTTCATTTGAAAAACACCGGAAGAACTTAAAAAACTCGCGCAGAGCTAGTGAGTATCCAAAAAGCTAGGATTAACGTTATAGCCTAAGCCATCCAACACTAGGCTCACTAGTGCGCCGGGATGGAATCGCAAATCGATAATCTCTTCATCTTGAAGTGAAGTCTTGAAGAAGTTCGTTTGACCTGTAGCCTCCCTACGGTCTCTGCCGCGTAATTCATTGTATTGACATTGGAGCTACGCTGTTGTACCATTGCTTATGATCTTCGATTGGGACGACCTTAAAGCCGAATCCAACAAGAGTAAGCACGGAGTGAGTTTTTCAGAGGCCGCAACTAGTTTTTCTGATCCAAACGCCATCGAGTTTCTCGACGGAAAGAACTCTGACAAAGAGGACCGATGGATATTGGTGGGACTCTCATCAAAGCTCCAGCTTCTTCTGATCGTTTTTGTAGAGCGAGAAGAAAAGGTCATTCGTATTGTCTCGGCGCGAAAGGCAGTTAAAGACGAGATTAACCAATATTTTTCAAGGATAAAAAAGTGAAAGTTAAATACGATCTTTCAAAAGCGAAAAGTGCAAAGAAGCGTCGAGGCTTAAAAGTTCAGAAAAGCTTTCGGCTCGATCCTGAGGTCTTGCTGTGGCTCGAAGAACAGGGTGAAAAACAAGGCATGGGATACCAGACTTTTCTTAACTGGTATCTAAACCGACAAATAGCTGAGGAGAAGACAACCAGCGAGCGGCTTGCTGCCCTCGAGGCTGAGATCTTTAAGAAGAAAAGAGCTTGAAACGAAGGCATAACGGCAGCGAGCATCCAGAAACTTTGTACAAACGATTTCGCGGAAGACTCCCCACCCCCGACGCACTACTTCGCCGGGATGGAATAAAGGTTTTGCCCGGGACAAACTAACTAGGTTCGTACCAACCATTGAAACTGCACCAACATCCGACTCCGAGTCAGACCAAGAAGCACACACAGTATAGACGCGCGAACAGGCTTCAAAAACACAACTCGCGCGCATCTAAACATGGGCAAGTAATTACTTAAATCGGCTTGCGTAGTCTTCAAAAACTTTTTGAATCTTTTCTAACTTCTCTAGGCATTCTTCTTTAGTGCCGCTCAAAGAAATCCGCTGTTCGGGTACAAGTTTCTCTGTCGCAAGAGTACAGTATCCCGAAGACCAAGCAACCCCTCCGAACTTTAGGTATTGTACGCTCGCGGCGAAAGGATCTTTAAGTTCAAGCCATTCAGGCTTGTTTCTCTGAGCATTAATTTTATACACAAAAGAAGATGATTTACCGCACTCGCGTCGAACATATTCCAGCTCTTTGGTTAAATCGGCGCCGTCATACAATTTGATTTCTCGCGCAGTCACAAAGAGATTCGGATGCTGGACGTAGGAATATGCTGTAGCCCCAGTAAGAAAAGATGAACCTTCTCTTCTGTAGACTCCATCTTTAAAAGCACATAACTCAGAGAAAATTCCAACCTGCACTCTTGGACTAATAGACTGTTGAAGTTGCTTTAAACCTTCTCTAAATCGTGTGGAAAAAGTAAGAGCAGTTGCAGAACGAGCATGCTTTCCTTCCTGTATCCAAACCGTCCTCACATCGTTTGTGGTCTCATCTTTATACTTATATTCGGCGTGATACGTCAGAGAATAGTAAACTTCATGAAAGATAAGAGCTGCTTGATTATTGCCGTCCATAAGGTCTATTCCGGCAGCATTCACCGTTATCGACCGGTCCTGCCTGGTCGCAAGCTGGTAGAGTTTTCCGCCACCTCTTCTATAGGCCTCCCAGTCCACAATCGTATCGTGTAACTCAATCTGAGCCAAAGGCAGCGGCGACCGATACCACTGATGCATTTCGATAGTCAAGAGTAGCCCCTCGTAGCTCATTGGATCGAGTAGTTCAATTTCATAAAGCTTGACTGCAATTTTCTCTAACGCCTCGGGCTTGAGACCTAGATCGCCCAAAGCGAACTTTAGTCTCTCGACGTCAGCGCCCCTGGCCGTTAGGTTGGCAAAATACGGATTCAAATGAAGTCCCTTTTCATAGAGGTCTACCAGGTAAAGCTTGGATCTGTCGCCGGGCGGAAAAATCCCTACGCCTCCATGAGTGCCGGTTCCCCAGCGAGGCGCAGACATTTTCTGGGCCTGTACAGCCTGCCCAGTTAATAGCTCGAACACAATCGCTGTGACACTTGCTAATACTAGATTTTTTAAATTTGATCTAAGTTTCATGTCTCGTTACTCCAATTTCTTTTGGTTATTAATCTTGTATTGTTTCAAGAGGGAACAAACTCAACGACAACTGATAAACCTGCCTGGATCTGCCGCCCTCCAAAAAGGTGCACAGCTCTTCGCTAAACTTTTGAATCATTTGCTTCGCCTTCGGGATCAACCTTGGGTCAATGTTCATTGTCATTCCAATCTGAGATCTGCACTCGATCGGCACTTCATCTAGAGCATCAATTGCCTTTGTCAGCATTTGTTTTTGATGAATTCGGTGAGCTGAAGTCGTTGTGGCCTTATCGTCAGTCGTCATATCTTTTCGCTTCTTTTTGTATCCCGCTTTTACTGGTTCGATATAACCAAGCTCAACAAGTCTTTGCATAGCAGCTGTCGACTGAGCTTCAGAGATCTTCAGGCGTTTGGAAATGTATTTCGCAGTTGGCTCGAACCTGGGGTTTTGACACATTTCCATAAGAGCTATGTGATACCAATCTGCGATAACCTGAAATTCTTCTAGCGAAATAGTTGTTTGCACATTTTCTTGAGTCTTTTTTGCGTGAGAGCGAGAACCACTTAGGAGGGCCGAACCACCGGGCCCAACTGAAATTCCATCACGACTCTCGGCTTTGCTTCCAGCGGTGAACGACTTTGGCTTCGAATTCCTTTTAGAATTCTGAACATCGTGCAAAGAAAGCCAAAACCTTTGGGCGTTAACGGGATCCAGTTCCAAGGCCATCATAAGTTTTTTTGAAGTACGGTCTGATGGGACTCTTTTACCAGAGATAATTTGTGAAAGAGCTCCGTCGTTGACACCTATACTGCGGGCAAAAGCGCGAATAGAATACCTGGGGTTCTGTTCGCATCGTCTTTCAAGCTCACGTCTGAGAGCCAGTCTGTAAAATGGGGCTGGAGTAGTCATGCGGACTGTTGTACACGGGCTGGCGAAACCCTCAAATCATTTTTGAAGCAAAGTGCTTCAAACTGCAGAATCCCGCCGAAGCAGGTAGGAATTACATTAAGTTTAGGCCAGCCTTTCATAATTATGATCGCCTCTCTTTAGAAGGCAGCTAAACGGCAACCTTTCGGAGTGAGTAGAATGGAAAAGCTTCGCTGCTAGATTCGCACGAGTGATTGATATTTTTCTGACAAAATACATAAAGCTTAAGGTACTTATAAATGATCCTGGATTCGATGGAACGTTGCGAGACTACTTAAACCACGCCGAAAAAATGCGAATTCTCAATGAGCCCGAGAAATGGATGGCGCTCAGAGAACTACGAAACATTCAGGCACATGATTATACCGAAGACGATTTGGAACGCTTTCTTACTTCACTAGAACTTGAGTCCGAATTTGTAATCCATGCGATTGGGAATGTTGAAATTGAGAATTAGTGAAAGTGAAGTGAACAACATTTTAAAGGGGCTTCGGGAGGCCACCTTTCTCGGGGAAGGTCACTAAGACCTCATGTCAGTGGAAAAAGCTACTCCGAACAGTGGATATGCTATGACGTGGGCTTCGGCCACATATGTTCTTTAGCCCCAGGCCTTCCCATTCCCCCTTGTCTGTGGCTAAAATGCCAGGAATAAAGTGAATTTAAAGTGAGGCGCAAATGAAAGTTTTAGTGACGGGAGGGGCTGGGTTTATCGGAAGCCACCTTTGTGAAAAATTACTTAACGAAGGTCACAAAGTAACCGCATATGACAACTTACTCTTAGGAAGAAGAGAGTTTTTGTCTCAGTGCGAACGCTCGGAGAATTTTCAATTCCTTCAAGAAGACTTGCTCAATTTAGACATCCTTGTCTCAGTAATGAAGGGGCACGACCTGGTTTTTCACATGGCTGCCAATTCGGACATCTCTCAAGGAGCCAAACAAACCGATGTCGATCTTAAGAACGGCACGTTTGCGACCTATAATGTTTTAGAAGCGATGAGATTAAATCAAGTCAAAAACCTTGTCTTCGCATCGAGCTCTGCGATTTACGGCGAGGCTGATGTGATGCCAACCCCCGAAAATTACGGGCCACTGATGCCAATTTCTTTGTATGGCGCGAGTAAATTGGCATGTGAAGCCCTGTGCACCGCGTTTGCTCACAATTTTAACATAAATATTTGGATGTACAGATTTGCCAATATTGTCGGATCTCACTCCACGCATGGAGTTATTTACGACTTTGTTGATAAACTTAAGAAAGACTCAAAGAGTCTCCATGTTCTTGGTGATGGAAGCCAAAGAAAATCTTATTTGCACGTTTCTGACTGCGTTGACGGAATGCTTTACGGTTACAAAAACCTCAAAAACGAGTGCGAAGTTCTAAACCTTGCTAGTCGGGGCGTTACGAACGTGAAGTTCATCGCCGAAGAGGTGGTTCGGCAAATGGCGGCACGAAGCGGCAACAAAGCAGAACTACATTACGGCGAAGGCCAAAGAGGGTGGCGAGGCGATGTGCCTTACACCCATTTAGAAGGTGCGAAGTTTGAAAAACTAGGTTGGTCAGCAAAAATGACAAGCGACGAAGCCGTAGTTTTAGCTGTTCAAGAAATTATTTCAGAAAAGATGGGCTAAGGTTTCTTGACCACGAAAGTAGGGGCAAAAAATATGGCAAAGCTTAACCTCAGTGATTTTAACTACTTTGGTTTGTTGGTTTGTGTAGTTTTTTCGGTTTAACTGTTTTGGAGTAATTGTTTTAGAGCGAAACTTTAGAATGCGAACAAAGGGCTGCCGAAATGTCAGATTCTCCTTCAACGAATACCCAAGTCGTGATTCTTGCCGGGGGCCTCGGTACGCGTCTACGCCCCATTACTGAGAAAATTCCTAAGCCCCTGGTAGAAGTGGCGGGTCGACCCTATTTAGAGTGGCAGCTGCTAGATCTTAAGAAACAAGGATTCCGACGGATTCTGCTTTTGGTTTCTCATCTTGGGGAAATGATCAAAGCCACCTTTGGCGATGGCTCGTCGCTTGGTATGAAAATCGATTATTGCTTTGAGGAAACTCCCCTTGGCACCGGCGGTGCAATCAAAAATGCGTTAAAGCAACTCGACCCACACTTTTTGCTATTGAACGGAGATAGCTTTTTGCCGCTAGATTTTAAAAAATTTGCGACTTTTGCCGAAACTGGCGGATTTGAGGCCTGCTTGTGTGCCTACGACAATCGCACTCCGACTAACGTCCCCGAGAATTTGAATGTCACAGGCGGCACTGTTAGTGCCTATGCGAAGGGAGCGGGCCGCCAGGGAGGAATGAATCATGTTGATGCAGGCGCCTATTACCTCAGCAAGACAATTTTTGAAAAGATTCGAAAGAGTGAGTTTCAACTTGAAGATTTGTGGCCCGAATTGATTGCCAAAAAACACCTAGGCGCTTACATAGTAAACGAGCGGTTCTACGATATTGGGACTCTAGAAAGACTTCAGGATTTTTCACGATTTCTTTCTGATCCTACTTTAGAGTAGGCGGATTAGTTATCAGGAGTACTTAATGATTATTTCAAGAACGCCTTTTCGGATCAGTTTTTTTGGCGGCGGCACAGACTTACCCTCTTTTTATAAAGACGAAGAAGGCGAAGTGCTTTCGGTCACAGTCAACAAATACATGTACATCACGGTGAACGACCGATTTGACGCAAGCTACAGGCTCTCTTATAGCAAAACAGAGATTCGCGAGAAAGTTTCAGACATTGACCACCCGATTCTCAAAATAGCTCTTACAAAGTACGGCCCTCTAGCCCAAAATCTTAATGGCGGGCGAGGGCTTGAGATTCTTTCTATGGCGGATATTCCCTCGGGCACGGGTCTTGGTAGCTCTTCGAGTTTCACGGTCGGACTTTTACATGCGTTAAAAGCGCACATAGGTGTTTTTCAATCGGCAGAACAGCTTGCACACGAAGCTTCTCATATCGAAATTGAAGAGCTTGAGGAGCCCATCGGCAAGCAAGATCAATACGCAGCTGCATACGGCGGTCTCCAATCTTTTAAGTTTAAGCCCGATGGAGCGGTTGCGGCAGATCCAGTGGTCTGTTCCGCCAATACTTTTTCTGAGCTCGAGAGTTCAATTCTCTTATTTTACACAGGAATGCACAGGCCTGCTTCGCAAATACTTACAGAACAAAAAGCAAACACGGAAAGCAAGCGCGAAACTTTAAGAAAAATGAAAGTCATGGCAGAGCAGGCTCGCACGCTTTTATCGGATGGTCGTTCTATCTCTGATTTTGGGGCATTGCTCGATGAAGGGTGGCGTCTTAAGAAAACCTTGGCAAGCGGCGTGAGCTTACCGCTGATCGACTCATGGTACGCGTCCGCCTTAAAAGCAGGAGCCTGGGGCGGCAAACTTCTTGGCGCCGGGGGCGGAGGTTTCTTAATGCTTTTATGCCCGCAAGAGAGACAAGAACAAGTGAAACAAGCGCTCGGAGAACTCAAGCAGGTGCCTGTCTCTTTTGATCGCTGGGGCAGCAAAATCATCTTTGTAGGGTGACTTGATTGTTGGCGGGAGGTAAGATTTCCTGTAGGGTGGCGCCAGTATGGTAAGTGTAAAAGAATTCACAGAATCGTATTTAAAAGAAGTACTTCCTCTTTTTAAAGAGTATGAGACTGAGGTATTTCAAAACGCAATGAAGTGTTTGGTAGAGGCCTATCAACGCGACTCAACTATCTACATCTGCGGTAACGGCGGTTCAGCCGGCACAAGTAACCATATGGTGAACGATCTTAGCAAAGGCAGCGTCGTTGAGGGCAAAAACCGACTTCGCGTTTTGGGCCTTGCAGACAACATGAGCCTTTTAACCGCATACGCTAACGACTGTGGCTATGAAACAATTTTTGAAGAGCAGCTAAAAAGTTTGTGGCGACCGGGCGACGTATTGATTGCCATCAGCGCATCGGGGAATTCCGAAAACGTAGTTAGGGCCGCCCAACACGCGCGCCGAAATGACGGTCAGATTATCGGGCTACTTGGCTTTAGCGGCGGAAAACTCAAAGAGATTTCACACCATCCCATCCATTTTAGATCGTTTAACTACGGCGCTGTCGAAGATGCCCAGTTGATGTTTTCGCATCTCTCTAGCCAATACCTGCGCAAATACATTGAGACCTGCTAGTAGGCGGTCCTATTAGCTAATACTGTTAAAAGTATGTGGCCTGGGGGGCAATATCCTGTGTTTCTCAAAGCCCCCCCTCTTAAGACGCAGAGTTTCTTAAAAAGAAGCAGGTACCAAAGAACTGAAAGAGAATCAGGTACGACGGGACTACTAAAAAGAAGCAGGTACCAAAGAACTATTTTATTGTTTGAAGTTCCCGCTTCTCTGTGGGAGATAAACAGCCTACTGCTAAGGTCCTCTCGCCTTACGAAGCAACGGGGGAAGGTTGCACTTCGTGTTTCGCATACTACTATCGTTAGCCATCCTCTTTGCCGGCCTGTGCACGCAAGCTGAAGTCCGTGTCGCCTTTATCGATATAAGGCTTCAAAATGGAGAACTTGTAGAACTCGAAGCAGGAAGTCGTTTTGCGCATGTTGCTATCGAAATTCAAAATCGCTGGCTTCACGTTTCAGAAATGCACGGAGTCGAACTCATCGATAGTCTTACGCGCTTCGGCAACGAAATTGAGATTCTAAAAAATCCTGACTTACCTTCGCTCACGCTACAAGACATTCAGCCCTACCTTGGCAAACCCTATGATTTTCGATTTGTTTGGGATGATCCAACTTCAAGCTACTGCTCAAAACTCATTGCAAACATCTTGAACATTCAGCCTGTGCCTATGGAGTTTACGGGCAGCTTCTGGCGCCTCACACGCACACCCCGACAACTTGCGAACCTACCTCATGGATTGCCCGGTATTTCTCCTTTTAAACTCTATCAATACTTAATAGGTCGGCGCTCTTTCCAAAGCGAGCAATCCAAACTCAATCAGTGCCAGGGGGTTCTGTGAAAAATTTCAGCTTGTTCTATCTCACAATACTTGTGTTTGCCTGGCAAGTCGCCTATTCGCAGCAACATGATGAAGAAGCGACGCATTCGGTAGTTAGCTCAAACCAATGGACATCGATCCTTGCAATCAACCCTTGTGCTGGCCCATGCCGCTCGGTTCAAGACGCCGTCCCCCATCCGGCAGAATTGCTTGCGATTAAGCTTATTAATAAGGCTGAAAGCTCGATCGATGTTGCCCTGTTTTCTTTTTCAAAAGCAAATATTTTGAAAGCTCTGCTAGAGGCCGACGAAAGAGGCGTAAAAATTCGGTTTATTTCAGATAGAGATCAATTTAAAAATCTCTCTTCTAAGTGCGGGACTATCGGGGAGAAGTGCGAATTCTACAGGGACATTTTGCAAATTGTTTCGCCCAGTTCCTCAGACGAGTCCCCACTTCAAATATATAAAAGAGCACTTGAGCACTCCCGGTTTTCGAAGCTGACAAAAAGCGAACAGATTTATTTTTTGCTCAAGGCCTCTCACTCTGAAAGCTTAGTTAAGATACCCACATACACACGAATGATGCATTTTAAGACGATGATGATCGATCACAATATACTCTGGCAAGGAAGCGGCAATTTCTCGTCTACTGGTATGGGAGTCAATTTCGAACATTTTACCGTTTACAAGGCTATGTATGACACGGCTACGAATGAAAAGGATGAGAGGATTCAATCTTTTATTTGCGCACTCGACGAACTGTTCGAAGGCGAGGACATTGACTTTTCTACTTGTAATACAGAAACGCAGTTTTTTTCGCGATCCAAAAATGTGGCACGAAGCCGTTTGGTCAAACTTATTCGAGCTGCGAAAGAATCTATAGATGTTTCTGTACATCAGCTTAGGGACATCACCATCGTCAAAGAGCTTGCTGCGGCCAAAGATAGGGGCATCAATTTACGCATTTTAAGAGATCAGGAGTTTTGCAGCAACAGCCAAGCTGAAGTTCTAGAGCCATTGATGAGACTTCAAACCGTTTTTCACTGCATGTTTAATAATCCACGCATCTATCAAATGGTTCACGCTAAACTTGCTGTCTTTGATAGCAAAGTCTTGTGGACGGGAGCTGGCAACTGGAGTTCTGGAGGCCTGAAATCAAACGACGAACACTTTTCACTTATCGATGATCCTACAATAGTAGGACAAGTGGACTTTTGGTTTGATGACCTCTGGCAGAAAACTCGAGTATGGAACTACAACGGGGTTAAACGCGTCCCTTAAGACTCCGCTCTCGATTGAATAAGGTGAAGAGACTAGCTTTACGCAACGCTTTTCAAACAGTTGATTCAAAAGCATGCTCTCATTGAATAGCTTTAGGAAAAGGCTCTTAATAAAGTAGCTTCAAGAGCCTGCTCTCGACTAGTCTAAACTTTTGATAAATGATTGCGGAGTGTATCCCTCTGGAAGCTTAGCGAAGGTGAATGAAATCAGGAGCCCCGAATTACCGGCATCCGCAAAAGAGTCAAAGTTCCACAGGAAATCTATATTTAAAACTAAATCTTCCTTTTTGAGCGGAATAGTCGTTTGGCGATCTTCTAACATTGTTAAATGGAAGTCAGAGGTACCCCACCCAGTACCGATATAGTTACCACTTCGAGCAACGGTAAGTTGTGTATTTCCGTACTGACCCGTATTTGCTGCCACCAAATCGTTGTATATGCGATCCCTTTCGATGGAACCCCAAAGTGAGTCGATTTCCTCCGCCAAAAAAGTCTCTGTGCTTCTGCGCTCGTGGAAATGCTTTGAAGCGAAATCACCTTTTTCAACTGACTCGAAGTTCGGATAGCCCGCTTCTTTCATCGAGGAGAACCTACGGTTACAAGCCGGGTTAATCTCAAAACACGTTCTTGTTATTTTGTTGTGTAGGTCTATGTGTGCTTTCACTGAAGGGCCCACAAGCGGGGCAAATGTTCTTCGCATTTGATCAATGTCATTGATACCGATTACAACTTTAAGAATCCCCGATGAATCAGTTAGCCAAACTCTATGGGGAGTCCCTGCACTATCCAGTCGTACCTTGTGTGAAAATTTTCCAAAAATAAAAAGCGCTCGGCTACGCGTCCGTAGTCTAATAGAAAATCAATTTCTCGGATATACATTTAAATTTCTTGCAACAATTTTCAGCGAATTAGGGGTCGGCCTGGAAAGAGTTGAGCTGCAGCCTACCTGGGTATCAGAGCTCCCTATATTTAAGTTTGGAAGGTGCGCTACTAGCGGGTTTTAGACCGGGCCTCGAGAATAGTTCCGTATTCATTGACGAAATTAGCCATGACCGCTTGACCAAATTTTTGGACATCAATTCGAAGCTCATTTAAAGAGCATGTGGGGACAGGCGTCCCCTCATTTGAAACATTAACTGCAAAATGAATGAGACACGAAGTGTTCGAAGCGGTGGCTACACTGATCGAAAGTTTCTTGTCGGTATTTGCTAAATAAAGATCATCCCCTTTTCGTATAAGCTTTACTTCTTTCTTACCTGCCGGCACGCTTGACTCTGCAGCTCTAGAATCAACGACATCTTTTACGATCGACGCCAATAATCGCTGCAGTGCTACCGCACCTTTCAGGTCCCAATCAAAAACCTCTACGATGAAGTGAACCATCATCGAGCCTTCGATTTTGGATTGACTGATAACATCTTCAAGATCTTTCATGTTTTCAAAAGAAATCGCACAGGGTCCTTGCCACGAAACAATAGAGTCGCCAACCAGTCCGTGCTTTTGGTACGCAAATCTTGGCGCGAGCTGAGTTCCGTCGTAGGAAACAATTTCTTCACTCCAACTTGCCTTCACCGAACACCTCTTTTAAGTAGAACTAGCCATCTTTGCTCTCAAAAATCTCTGACAACTTTCACAAACTCCACAGAGCTCGTCATTTGATTCGTAACATGGCCAAATATTATTGATGTCGATCCCCAATTCAAGCGCACGCGACAGAATTTGAGTTTTATCCATTTCAATTGTCCAGCACTGTATTGTGGGTTGGGTCTGAGTTGAGAGCTCTAAGAACTGATTGGAAGCATTTACAAACTCGCCGGAATTGTCAGAAAAGGTCGCAGCCTCCTCTTTGTTCCATCCGACAACAATCCATCCTGCCCCCATTGCCTCTGCGAAACTTGCTGCAATATTGATAAAAACCCCATTGCGATTTGGTACCCAAACTGCCTTAGCGGATTCCGCTGTGGCCAAATGATTTTCAAGATCAACGGAAGTTGGTAGCGGAGCCGAACGATTGACCAATGCACTCGTCGTGATCCGACTGAGCCATTCAAGTTCAATGATCTGATGGGGCACATTCAGTTGCTCGCAAAAGTAGCTTGCCGCGGCACACTCTTTACGAAAGCTTCGTTGACCATAGTCAAAAGTTAAAGCCAATACGACTTTAGAGCACCTAAAGGCTTCGTAAAGATTAACAACAGAATCTAAACCGCCCGAAAGTGTTATGATCGAAAGATTTGAATGCGCCAAGATATAGAGCTTTTAAGCCGGCTGATCTTTTACTTGTCCAGCGATTTGGGTTCTTAAAATCTTCACCCTAACATCAGTCGCTATTTCGAGAGTTATGTATTTGTCTGTGAGGCCCTCTACCCGGCCCAAAATTCCGCTCACAGTTATTACCTGATCTCCGCGCTTTAGCGCCTCTTGCATCTTCGCCTGTTCTTTGCGGAACTTGCTCTGAGGTCTGATCATAAAGAAGTAAATAACTCCGAATAATAGGACCATCGGAAGTAAAGATTCTAACATCGACGGTTGTTGGGGAGTCGATTGTGCCCACGCATATGACCAAAACATATTTACCTCACTCTTGCTTACTGGGTGATACCAAAAACAGCCAACAGGGGCAATGCTTATATGTCATTTGACCCGGTTCAAACCTCCTTAGGGCGAACTTAAACAGTCTGCTCAAGCAAGGGTTAGGGCAAAAATCGATCGCCCGGCTGCCTCAGCGTTTCAATCCGTCAATTAGTTGGAACTGGTGTAAGTTGCTAGAAATTGATTTCTGAAGCTCGTCCACTTGCCCTCACAGATAGCAACTCTGGCCCGCGCCATAAGATCAAGATAAAAGTGGAGGTTGTGGATCGTATTAAGCCGGGCCGATAGTATCTCCCCCGCCATAAACAAATGTCGCAAGTACGCCTTTGAATAATTTTTGGCCGTATAGGAATCGCTGAGTTCATCAATAGAAGACTCATCTTCTCGGAATTCCTCTCGTTTGATGCTGATCTTGCCCTTTGAGGTAAACAAAGTGCCATTTCGAGCCACTCGCGTAGGCAGAACACAATCAAACATGTCGATGCCCGCATCTATAGCTCGAATCAGATCCAGGGGCGTTCCAACTCCCATCAAATATCTTGGCTTATCCTGCGGTAAAAGCGGAGCCAGCTCCGGCAGCATCTGATGCATTTCTTCGATGGGCTCGCCAACACTGAAACCACCCAATGCATAACCCGGCAAATTCTGCGAGCAAACCTGCTCGATGCTTTCTTTACGTAAATTGTAATCGAGCCCACCTTGCGCGATTCCGAATAAAAGGTGTTTGCTATGATCGACATGCTTTACACACCGATCTAGCCAACGATGTGTTCTATCAACGGCATCCTTAAGTGCGCTTTTCTCACAGGGGTGCGGCGGACATTCATCAAACGCCATGATAATATCTGAGCCTAGCGCCATCTGGATATCCATGCTTTTTTCTGGCCCTATAAAATGCTGCCGACCATCGAGATGACTTTTAAAAGTAACGCCCTCTTCGTCGATCTTTCGCAGTTGGCTTAAGGAGAATACTTGAAAGCCACCACTGTCTGTGAGGATCGGGTCTGGCCAATTCATAAATTTGTGAAGGCCGCCCAACTTCTTTATCGTGTCTTCACCCGGTCTGAGGTGAAGGTGATAAGTGTTACCCAATATTATTTGAGAACCTATTTGCTTTAATTCTTCTGGAAGCATGCCTTTAACAGTGGCTTTTGTTCCTACTGGCATAAAGACAGGTGTTTTGATTTCACCCCGAAGGGTATGAAGTTTACCGGCGCGAGCATTCGATCCCGCTGCACGGGCCTCAACCTGAAAAGAACCAAAACTCATAGTGTTGTCACCGCTTGCATCGCCATACCGTCATATCACCATAGCTAAAAAGTCGAAATTTTCTTTCTATCGCCCAACTGTAGGCTGCCAAGGTGTCTTTGTGCCCTGCAAAGGAGCAAACGAGCGCCAACAAAGTGCTTTTGGGTTGATGAAAGTTTGTAACAAGATAATCAGCGGTTTCAAAGTTATAATTCCCATAGATAAACAAATCACTACTTCCGCGAAATGCTGTTTCAGACTCTATCAGCATCCCCTTTGCGACAGACTCCAGGGATCGCAGCACAGTTGTTCCTATTGCCCAAACTTTACCCCCCTCTTCTTTGCATCTGCTCAAGGCGGACCACGTATCCTTAGGAACTTCAATTTCTTCTGAGTGCATAATGTGCTCAGTAAGATTGCCGGCGGTGACTGGTAAGAAAGTTCCTAGCCCCACGTGCAACGTTACAGTTTTCAGCAATGCTCCCGTATTTTTAATGGTCTCTAAGTGATGGGGTTTAAAATGCAAACTGGCTGTAGGGGCCGCCTGACTTCCTGGAACCTTGGCAAAAATAGTCTGGTACCAGTTCTCATCATCATCTAGACAATGGCGCGATGATCTTACTTGTTGAATGTAAGGGGGCAGCGGCATTTCACCATTCCTGTAGAAATAATCTTCATCTATTGGCTGGCTGAGTTTCAATACTTGAGGCACTCCCTTGGCTACAATCTCTGCTGTCAGGTCACCGGTAAGATAGAGAACCTCGTCTTTCTTTAAACGCGAACTTGGGCACAAAACCTCCCAAAGAAGACTTTCTTTACTGCGAACAAAAAGTATCTCGAACTCTTCGCCATTATTTCTTTTTGCAAAGATTCGTCTCTTAGAAACCTTGGTATCGTTTACGACCACGACATCTCTTGCCGAAATCTTGGCTAAGAGCGACGACATATCGATTTCACATGGGGCCGCATCGTCGACCCACATAATGCGCGAGGGCTTATGTGGCTCGGTGGCGATGAGCTCCTGCGGGTAGGAAAAATCAAGTTCCGAAGTCTTAATTGCGAAACTCAGATTTGATCAAGTTTTCTTTTCAACAAATGGCTTTAGCATATCGATAGGTAGCGGAAAGACAATAAGAGTACTCTTATCATTCGCCACTTCTGTCATTGCTTGCAAATAAGCCAATTGTAAAGCTGACGGCGACGAAGCCAGCATTTTTGATGCTTCGGCAAGTCGGCTAGATCTTTGAACTTCACCTTCGGCGCTGATCACTTTAGCTCTTCGAATTCTTTCGGCTTCAGCCTCTCTCGCCATGGCTTTTTGCATGGATTCAGGCAGATCAATTTGTTTGACCTCTACCATGCTAATTTTAATTCCCCACGGCTCTGTTTGGTTGTCCAAAATTGATTGCAATCGTTGATTGATTTCATCGCGATTGCTCAACATTTCGTCCAAGGGAACCTGGCCCAAAACAGATCGTAGTGTGGTTTGAGCAAGCTGACTTGTACCAAAATAATAATCTTCGATTTGAAGTATTGCTTTAGCCGCGTCCACAACTCTAAAGTAAACGACTGCATTCACTTTCACGCTCACGTTATCTTTAGTAATAACATCCTGAGGCTGAACATCCATTGTGATGGTTCGCATATCGACTCGAATCATGCGATCAACACCCGGAATAAGAATGATTACCCCTGGACCTTTTAATCCAATGTACTTACCCAATCTGAGAACAACTGCGCGCTCGTACTGCGGCATAATTTTCAAAACGGAAGTGATAAACACAACACCCGCTGCAATAGCAACAAGAACTCCAATCGACATAATTACCTCCTTGGGGTTTCTTATACCCTTTTTACCCTTAGAACCAAGCCCGATTGTTCTATAATTTCAATTTCATCGTCTTTTTTAACAAGTTCACTCGATTCAAAAGCCCAAATCTCCCCTTCTATTTGCACTTGGCCCCGCATACCGGTTGGATCTACGAACCAAACCTTCAGTCTCCTCCCTACCATTGAGTCATAACTCAACTTAGGTGAAGACTTCTGAGCTTTTACCACAAGGTAGGCGACAGCGAGCATAATCCCCCCCGCAACAAGCGCTGTCGGAAGCACAATTTTTAGCATGGCAGCCCAACCTCCAGAGATCGAAGGATCAAACATATAAATGCCTCCAATGACAAATGAGACCAGACCTGCAACTCCTAAAATCCCGAAACTAGGCACAAAGGCCTCGGCCACCAAGAAGGCCAAACCGAGAACAATCAGGGCCACACCGCCCCACCACACTGCCAATTTTGAAAACGACACTAGCGCCAAAATTAGACCGATGCCGCCGAGTACGCCAGGAACAATCGTTCCAGGATGTGTGATCTCAAAGTAAAGAAGGGCAAGGCTTCCCATGAAGAGCAGGTAGGCAATTTGCGGGTCCGAGAAGAGACTTAAAAGATAATGTTTTAAGCTGCTTTCGAATTTAATGATTGTTCCGACAGTCACACTTTTTGTAGACCGATCCGTCATCACAACCTTTTTCCCCTTTGCCATTTCGAGAAACTGATTGATTGAGGCAGACACAAAGTCGAGACCACCTTCTTTGAGAGCGTCCTTTGCAGACACAGCTTTGGCTTCTGTGATGATGTCACGCCCGAACTTTTGACTCCTACCGCGAAGGGACGTCAAACCATCAAGCCAACTTGTCGTGTCGTTTATCATTTTCTTTCGGAGATCCTCCGACATCTCTTGCCCTGTTGCTAAGATGGGCGTGGCAGCTCCTAAATTGGTAGTCTCGAGTGCGCCGTTTACATGACAAGCTTGTAGTATAATCGCACCTGCGCTACCCGCATGCGCCCCTTCAGGGGCGACAAGACACAATACCGGAAACTCAAAATTCAAAATGAGCTCCACAATTTCTCTTGTCGAATCCAAAAGACCGCCAGGCGTATTCATTAAAAAAAGAACCGTCGAGCAATTCTTTTTTCGAACTTCGACAAAAACATCTTTCACCAATTCAACTGTTGAAGGTCCGATCACACCACTCATTGATGCCTCAATCGTGCAACCGCTTGCCTCGGTCGCGGGGGGCTCTGCCGGCGCTTGCGCATTTAGAGAGAGCGGCAAAACAACTAGGGCCATCAAAAAAACTATCAATCCGTTTTTAAATCTCGTCATCTTTACTTTCCTTTTGAGAAGACAGAACTTTCTCTCGCTTGGCGGCTTTCAACTGATTTATTTTTGGTTTCAGAATCTTTAAATCATTCCAGACTTGAGCTTTGCGATCAGGATTTATCAGCAAGTCTTCTATGGCTTCCGTGACTGTCCAGCTCAACTGAGACGTCAACTTAGCATTCAAACCTGGAGTATGGGAGCTTTCTATAAGACTTTGCTGAAAGGCCCTTGAATTTCGAACTCCGAACGAGATGCCTAGAAACTTTTCATCACTTTTGGATAAAAAATCTGAAAGCTGTTTGTCGGACCCTGATAGGACGTCTTCATCAGTTAGCCCGATGGCGCCGAGAATTTTATTATAAAGCTCAAAGGCAAGCGCGTTGCTCGGAAGTGGCGCCCCTAGGATTACGGCACAAATCGCTCTTTTTGTGTTTTGCGTATTAGTTTTCTCTTCGTAGCTCGTTGCTGTTACCAAGGGGGCGCTTTCAGAAAGGGCTGCAGAAGGTTCCGTTAACTCCGAAACCCTCACTTCTTTTTGTTGAAGATGCAGAGTTTTCTGAGCACGGTTAGCCGTTGCAGACGCAGATTCCGGTAAAACGAGGTAATCGATTCCGAAAACTTCTTTTAGATACACAAGCCAGTTGTGTGCCGGCTGATTCTCAACTGATTGGTTCTCTGGATTCGACTGAGTCTGCAAGAAATCTCCCAACCTACCAGGCAACTCAAGCTCACTAGCAGAAAACCTAGCCCGCTTTTTAAAGGACGATTGTCCCCGTCAATTGGTCTTGATTTTATCCTTATGTCTCAATTTGAATCAAAAGTCATCCGAATCAATCATCAAGGAGGCTGTGCCATGGAAAAAAACCGTTTAAAATTGAATAGCCAATCTGAATGGAGTGAGCACATTGACCTGGACTTTCTGAGCATGGACCAAATTGCAGAAAATCCTTTGATTCACTGTGGTCTGTGTGGTTCGAACCTCAAATTCAGTCATGCAATTGATTATGCGGTGCTGAGTATCGAGGAGAAGGCCCACTGCCCTTCTTGCGGCATGACCCAAAAGCAAACGCTGCACGGAATACATTAGTACTAGTCTTTTTTGATCTGTTCGGTAGGTATGACTGCATCTTCTTCTCTTACCTTCTTAGGATCCTCTACGACGTTGTTTTTTCTCATAGTCTCGACTTTTTTTGCTGCTTTTGAGGCTTCTTTATCAGAATCCTTTTTGGCTTTAGCGGTATCTTTCTTGTCTTTCTTGTCTTTCTTGTCTTTCTTGTCTTTGTTGTCTTTGTTGTTCTTTGTGCTTTGTAAACTGCGAAAAGCCGATCCGCTTACCTTTTGAGAGCGCCTATCCACAAAATCAGCAACCACAGGATAAACTCCCTCGACGACCGTTTGCACGGACGCTGGAATCAGATGCCCGTCCTTCGACCAAAGATTGGTTTTTTTAAGAGCACTCACTTCTGCGGGCGGGTCTACATAAGTAAAATAATCGGCCATGCGAGGCGCTATGCCTTTAAATCTCAGTGCTGCCTGCCACTCTGGGGGAATCATCGCCCCGCTGGCAAACTCTCTCATAAACTCTGAGAACTGCTCTCTTTGCCAGTTGCTATAAACCCCCTGAAACTGAGGAGGCCCCCACCACATAATCCGATCCTTCATAGAGTCTTCGACATTGCCCTGGCCGTCAGCAAACAAACAACGGGAGATTTCAGGAAGAAACTCATGGATTTTATAGTCGCGCATTTGCACTTCTAGAAGTTCGTTTTTTGATATCCTTTTGTTTTGGCTCGACCTCTTATCTTGTGAAATCTGATTGGTGCCTAACCCAATAATGACAACGTCCCATTCAACATAACCCGTGGCGCGCCTCAAGCGCTCGCAAAGCGAAGCCGGCGTTTTTGAAATTTCTTTATCGGTTGAAAACTGTGTGTGCCGATTGTTTTTGTTACTCTGATTGCTCTTATTGGCCAGGCTTTTAGCTACGTCGCCTAGGCCACGCTTATTTAGACCCGGCTCCGTAACCCAACACTTTGGGTCAAAACGAGGTTCAGGACACTTATGCCAACTGAATTTTTTAAAGGCGAAACTAGAATGCAGTGAGGATGTGGTACCATCTACCCAGTTCTTTGTCGTCGATCCGTAAGACGAGAAAACATCGATGCAGTGGCCATACCCGGTATCGCGAGCCGCCTTAATAAATGCTAAACCCAACGGTCCTTGAATATGAGAGTCCCCCAAGATCATAGCCCTGTGATTGCAATCAATCCGCGACGCCGTGGCTGAAGGAAGGATAAACCATGGAAATAGAGCCGATGCGACAAGCCAGATTATATTCGTCACCTACTTTATACCGATCTCGGTCAGGCGTTCATTGAGATACTCACCTGCAGTGAATCCTTTTTTCAGCTCAAAATATTCGTGGGGGTGCACAAACAACGGCATCGAAAACCTCGCGGTCCCGGACGCTTGGCCCGTCGGATTTATAACCTGATGCGTTGTCGATTTAATTCCACCTTTTGTCGCAAGTTGGAGCATGTCTCCTGCGTTAACAACAATCGAATGGGGATCATACGGGACGTCAAACCAGGTTCCGGTTATATCCTTCACCTGAAGGCCCATGGCAGTGGCAGAAGGTAAGAGCGTAATCAAATTGATGTCTTCATGTGGTGCCGCTCGCACGGCCCCAGAAACCTCAGAACCGCTTATTGGAGGGTAATGTATAATACGAAACAATGTACTTGGGCTTTCATCAGCCATTTCGCGAAAGCGCGATAACCCTACCTCTTTTTCATCCGCTGATAATACAGAATCAACCCAACCCAATATTGTTAGACCCATCTTCGAAAGCTCGGAGTAGAGTTTGCGCGTGGAGGTCTCTAATCCCTCAGGAAGCGTGGTTCTCGGATAAACGTGAAAAAATTCTTTAAGATCTTTTTCAGAGTATCCTTTGGCGTTTTCCGAGAGCATCGGAAAGTACCCAGACTGATCGGGGGCCTGCCTCAAGTAATCGAATTTGGAGTCTGAACCAAAAAAAGCCTTCCAATCGGCATAAACACTCTCTACCAAAGCCCATGGCACTGGGTGGTCGGTAATAACCGCAAAACCTGTTTCCTTCAGTGATCTGACGAACTCCTGAGGCGCGCTATTACTTGTAAATGAAACTTTTTTAACATTCATATCCCCTCCTTCTTCTCTAACCTTGATGTAGCTGGTAGTACTACACTCTGGGGCCTTGCGCAATTCAGAGAGGGTTGCCCGTGGTCAGCATGCTATTAAACGGAGCTAAGATTTAAAATGACCCAATCAATCCTTATACTAGGAGACGGCCAACTTGCTAGGATGCTACTTGAGGCCGCGAAGCCCCCCAAACTCGATGTTTGGGCCTTGGGGAGCTCTCTTTCTAGCCCGGCTGCGCAGGTTTCAAAACAGTTCATTGCTTCGGAGCGTCCACTCGCTGAATCTATTTTGCTCGCCCTCGACGAAATTGAAACCAGCCAGAACTCTTCTCGTGATCACAAAGTGATCGTTACATTTGAAAGTGAATTTCAAGACACCACTGCACTTGCTGGTTTGAGCGAATTAAACAGTGAAATAAACAGCGAAATGATAAAACCAACTGGCCTTCAATTTTTGCCAGACCTCAAGTCAATTTCTTTGCTTCAAGACAAGCTCTCCCAAAAAAAACTTCTCAAGCAAAATGGATTAGAAACATCAAAATTTGTCGTCATGAATGAATCTTCTATTGATTCCTTAAAGAAATTTTCAGAGGACGCAGTATTGAAGTTCAGCAGGATGGGTTATGACGGCAAGGGATGCTTCTTTTTTGGCGCATCTTCTACACAAAAAGAACTCAACCTGTTCTTTCAACGAGCAGAATTAAATCAGGCGCAAATCTACGCTGAACAAAGAGTGAATTTTCGCCGAGAGCTCTCTAAAGTTGCAGTTTCACACGAAGCAGGGATATCTTTTTATGGCATGATCGAAACATTTCAGAAGGATGGAATATGCCTGGCCGCGTGGCCAGCTGCACTCACAGAACAACTCGCCAAAAAAGAAGAGGCCATTGAAGCTGCTATTCGTAAGTTGCTTTTAAAGATTCAATTCCGAGGTGTCGTGGCCTTTGAACTATTCGAAACGAGAGACGATTTGCTGGTAAACGAGCTTGCTCCGAGGGTTCACAATTCAGCGCACCTCACGCTGATGTCGAGTCGATGTTCCCAGTTTGAAGCACACCTTCGCGCCATTAGTTCCCTTGAGGTTGATGAAAAAACCTTAGCTTTTGAAAAAGATGTATTGATGATTAATCTTATCGCGATGGTGTCGGGTTTCCCGTCTGAAAACCTTATCAACGGGGTTCGACGTTTAGGTAGCGTTTACTGGTACGACAAAAAAGAACTTCGCCCAGGACGCAAAATGGGTCATATTTTAAAAGAAATTCCGAGTTTTCAGACAGAATCTCAGCGCATTCGCTTTATCAACGATGAAATTGCAAATGCCACCTCAAATTGGGAGAGGCTCCAAAATGAAGGGTAAGAAAAGTCCAAAAGTTCTCGTTATAATGGGAAGTCAAAGTGATTGGCCTGTTATGAAAGAGGCCTGCCGGGTACTTAAACAGTTTAAAGTGCCCTATCTAAAAGATGTTGTTTCTGCTCATCGAACTCCTAAAAAGATGTATGACGTTGCAACCAATGCAGAAAAAAGTGGATTTGCCGTAATTGTTGCTGGCGCAGGCGGTAGCGCGCATTTGCCTGGAATGGTTGCCTCGCTTACCAATCTTCCTGTGATTGGAGTTCCCGTTGAGACGAAATCGCTCAAAGGTATCGATTCACTACTCTCAATAGTTCAAATGCCGCCCGGAGTACCAGTTGCCACTGTCAGCATAAACGGCGCAAGAAATGCCGGACTTCTAGCTGTAAAAATTATTTGTTTATGCGCAGCTACTGGTATCACAAAAGGCCTACTTAAAAAGTTTGTAGCGTCTCAGGCTGAATCAGTATCCAAGATGTCCAAAAAGGTTCGACAGACAAAAGTCTAAAACTGCTTGAAAGTCTCAATTCCAAACAAACCCTATTTTAGTATCTTACAAAATAGGGGTAGAATGACCGATAAGATAAGGTGGCTCGAAGCCCCATCGGGTTGTTGGCTACTTGTATCAACCGTATTTAGAGGAGATTCATGGGATCAGCGTCGGCAAAAAGATTGTCAAGCGAAGACATGACACCTGACCACCAGGAGCCGAAGTCCTTTGGACACGTTCTCGTGAGCAACATTCAGGGTGTAACTGTTTTCAAGCTTCCTCCCAGAATCGACGCGGATGTACTCGCTAGTTTGGCGCAGGGATTCGACGAAGTGATTCAGCATCCAACACCGCTTGTGGTTTTTGATTTTGCTCGAGTTCAAGTGATAAATATTCTTTCGTACCGCGATTTCGTCGTCTTTGCACAAAAGATGAAAAAACAAGGCGGAGGAGTTGCTTCTATCAATCTCTCCGCTGAGATAAATAGGCAGATTGACAAAGAGGGGCTCGAGTCAGTATTCAATCCAACTTCAACACTTAACAAAGCTCTTTTAAACGCGGGCCTCATTAAAAATACACCGGCGATTGATGTTAAGTTTATAAATCCCTTTATTAAGGCCGTGCTAAAGACTTTAGGTCTTCAAGCAAACACCGTTATTGACATTGGCACTCCAAGAATTCGCAGCGAATCTGAACCTCTTCAAGTTGATATCGCTGGCGTGCTGAATATTACTAGTCACGCATTTCATGGAACTCTTGCCATCTGCTTTACAAAGAAAGTGTTCTTAGGAGTTTATGCCAACATGTTTGGCGAAACAAAAAATGAAATCACACCTGAGATGGAAGATGCCGTGGGGGAGCTTTTAAATATTATATTTGGTAGCGCCAAGGCCGAGCTTAACGATTATCAGCACTACTCAATTCAAAAGGCAATTCCCACAGTCGTTAAAGGAAGCCAACTGAACGTGCACCACTCTTCTAGCCTCAATTCCGTACTCATTCCGTTTACGACAGACTTCGGCGAGTTTTTTCTAGATATCTGCGTACCTACTTAATTTCTATTTTGATAATGTTCAGGGCTGTTGACGTTTCATTAAACTTCAACAGCCACTAGACTAAATTATTTGAGTGTTCAAGCGCCCAACTTCTTGAGGCGACGCTTCTCCATAAACAACACCATCGGATTTGCCACGAAAATAGACGACGCTACTCCGATGGAAAATCCCAACAACATGACGAGGGCGAAATCTGCCAGCACGGGCCCACCCAATAGCCAAAGGCTGACGACGACAAACAGTGTCGAAATGGTGGTTAATAAGGTACGGGCAAGATTCTGGCTGATAGAGCGATTGATGACCTTTTCGATCGGCCAATCTTTATGAAGTTTCAGCATTTCGCGAATCCGGTCGTAGATGACAATGGTATCGTTGCAGGCATAACCAGCGATAGTCATAAGTGCCGCAACCACACTTAAAGTGAACTCCTTTTGCAGAAGAACCCAAACACCCATTACGATAACAACGTCGACGACAAGTGAGCGAACCATTCCTGGAGCATAGCGCATGTCAAATCTCAGCATTATATAAATGAGGATTCCCACTATTGAGTAAAACAAAGAAAGCAAGGCACCAACCTGTAGTCGTTTACCAGCCTGAGGTCCAACGACATCAGCTCGGCGGATTTCTGACTGACCAGCAATATTAGCGTCTCGAAGCATTCTCTCAACATTGCCCGTAACTTCATCAAGTTTTTCGGCCTGAACCTTAACGAGATAATCATTGTGACTGCTATCACCTACTTTTACGACTTTGGGTTCGCCATACCCAAGTTTCTCGATTTCTGATCGAACTTTAGTGATGTCCCAGTCTTGGGGAAGGCGCAGTTCTAGCTCGGCGCCGCCCGTAAATTCGATGCCAAAATTAAGACCTTTCGTAAAAATACCTATTAAGCTCGCAATAATAGCAACGGTACTTAGCCATACGAAAGGTTTCGAGATAGACAAAAAGTCAAAGTCAAAGTCTCTTGGAATAAAATTAAACATCTTAGAATCCTCTCTTTATCCACTTTATCAGCTTCGCGAGTTCAAATTCCTCTAAAAATCTAAACTCAAATACCACTCAACATTCCAAAAAAATCGGTACATCTCTTTAATTTCGCTCAATCAAATACTCATCTTTTTAGTGCCTTTTTGGAGGCCAATGTAGGCATCAAAAATCAACTTCGCCACGATTACCGCACAGAAGAGTGTGGTTGCGATACTGATAAGCAAGGTGACTGCGTATCCTTTGATCGGGCCCGTTCCAAAACTCAATAAAATAATCGCAATGATTGCCTGAGTAAGATGGGAGTCGATAATACAAGTGAGAGCTCGGTCAAACCCACGCTCTACCGCCCCGACGATGGATGCTCCCTCATGAATCTCGTCTCGAATTCTTTCAAAAATAATCACGTTACTATCAACTGCGATACCGATCCCTAGGGCAATACCCGCAATTCCAGGTAGAGTTAGGGTGGCTCCAATTCCGATAAGAATGGCAATCATCATTGAAGCATTAAGTACAAGCGAAATGACGGCGATAACCCCACTGACTCGATAGTAAAAAATCATAAATATCACGATGAGGGCACAGCCAATTAAACCGGCTGTAACGCCTTTCGAAATAGAGTCAGCTCCCAGTGTCGGACCGATCACTCTTTGTTCCGAAAGATCAAGCCTGGCCGGAAGTGCGCCAGCTCTTAGTACAATCGAAAGATCGTTTGCCTCTTTGAGAGTTTGATTTTGATCAACGTTTCCACGGCCAAGCGTGATGACACCCTCACCGCCTGGGATCTTTGATTCGATATTAGGCGCCGAGTGCACAATGCCATCTAGAACAATCGCCATGCGGCGACCAATATTCTTTTCAGTGAGTGCAGCAAAGTCGGCTGCCCCTGTGGGCTCAAGCTTAAATGCTACCTGAGATGCGCCGTATTGATCGAAAGTCACGTAGGCATCTCGCAGAAGATCTCCGGAAATCTCAGTGCGCATCTTCAGAATGTAAGGAATCCCCGTAGCCACGTTCTGAACCTGATCGCCCGAATTTCGTTCAAAGGCGATCACCGAGTCTTCTGGTATTTTACCTTTAGCAAACTGATTGACCCGCTCTACGTAATCCAAGAAGCTTTTCCCCGCCTCAAATTTAATCTGCGCGTCAGTCTCCGCGGCCTGAAGTATTTCTCCCAAGTTTGTCTTGGTCATCGCTTCTTCATCGACAAGCTTAAACTCCAACTTGGCTGTCCGGCCAATAAGGGACTTTGCCCGGTCCAAATCGGAAACTCCAGGAAGCTCAATGACAATTCTGTCCGTGCCCTGAGTAACAATTGATGGCTCGGTAACCCCGAATTCGTCGATACGGTTACGGATAACCTGAATACTTTGATCAAGCGTTCTTTCTTGAAGTGATTGGCGATGAATCCATGAAAAGCTGGTTTCAAGACGAGCCGGCTCTTCTTGGATCACTAAAATCTCTGTGTAATCTGTGGCTAACATTTCTTTTAGGGCACCGAGCGCACCGGCGTCTCCACTAAAGTAGACATGTGGGTCGTCGCTCAATGTCATAGCATCGCCGACGTAGCTGGTGGTCACTTTGAGTGACTTCTCTTTTTCTAATCTTTCAGCGATTGTGGCTGCACGCTTTTCCAGGCTTTCTTTGAACACTCTTTGAATGTCTACCGAGAAAACCATGTACATGCCGCCCTGGAGATCTAGCCCCAGATTCACTTTCTTTTTGATGGGAAAACTCGTGTTTTGTACATCAAGATTGGAAAATGTAGGGTAGAGATACATCCCAACGATTGTAAAAACCAAAATGACACCAATTAATTTAAGTTTCCAGACGCGATCCATTTAAGCTCCTTAAAGTAAAAGCTTTCAGAGTTTGCCATCACTATTTGCGTTGAACAAGGAGCTTGGATCTCTCAATCATTGCGCAAAAAGTCAATTGAATGTCTGTTTAAAGAATCACGAGGTTCTGGGACAAGGCTTAAGATGCAAGAGCAAGTGCGTTGGAGACGTCTTTAAATTTACCCGCGACTAGGCGGTCCACGAGCTGTTTTTTAAGAACGGTTCGAGTTTCGCGCTGATTATACTCTTTAAATGAGTACTCATCGTAGGTCACCATAGCTTTATCGAGCTCAACGACCTCGATGAGATATTCTCCGTCGCTCGAGTAGAATTTCCCTTCCCTTAGGTCATGAACGGTCAAGTTTAGCGGAACTCCTCGGGCCCTTTGCTGGAGGTCCCGAAACTCATAACTCCCGCGAAAGGAAACCAAGTTGCCAGCAAGTACAATGGCTGCACTCTTAGCAAGTGCCGGATGATTTTGGTATTTTAGAAAGAGGTCTAAAAGTGGCTTAGCCGCGTCAAGGTTGTTCTGCAAATAGGCACTCAATAAAAAGCCCAAATAATGAAGTCGACTTCGCCAGTTTTCGCCGAGTAGCCTCTTACCAAGTTCTGGGAACCCCGAAAATTGCTCAAACTTGTCCATATTACTGGGGTTTCTTAGCTGAAAAAGAAAATCATCAATATTACTTGGCGGCGTAATCACTCGTACTCCTAACCCTAGTTATCGGCCCAACTTGGGTAACTATTTACGGACTTTTGCCTGGCTGTACAGCTAGTTGATCCTGAGGGAGTTCAGGAGTAGCCTCATGGCTATTGGTCTAAGGGGCAAAAATGGGCGCACAGTGGAAGAATGCAAATAAAGCAGCCAACTCAGCGGTAAAGGGTGCCTTGATTCACAAGGTAACTAAAGAGATACAGGTCGCCGCAAAACTCGGTGGTGCGGAGATTTCTCACAATGCAAGACTAAGGGCCGCAGTCGAGGTTGCAAAGAAAATATCGGTTTCAAAAGACACTATCGAGCGCGCCATTCGTAAAGGTGCTGGGCTAGATAAAGATGGTGTAGATTACGAGACTGTCTTGTTCGAAGGATTTGCTCCCCACCAAGTGGCACTTATAGTGGAATGTCTCACAGACAATAAGAACCGCACTTCTTCAAGCATTAAATCGAAGTTTACGAAGGGGGGCACACTTGGCTCGCCCGGAAGCGTCGGCTGGATGTTCGATCGACTTGGTGTTATAGAGGCTAAATCTCCTGGCACTGAAGCCGACCCTGAATCGGATGCCATCGAGGCAGGAGCACAAGACGTTAAAATGGTTATGACGGAAGCATCTGAAGATGAGACAAGTGTTCCAGCCGCCCAATTTCTCACAGAGCCTCAAGATCTGGACCACGTGAGCAAAAGTCTTGCCGCTAAAGGATGGCAGATTTTGAGCTCAGAATTGAGTTACATCGCAAAAGATAAGGTGCCGCTAACAGATGCTCAGCGCGGGGAAGTCGAAGAATTCTTGAATCGGATCGACGGCGATGATGATGTCCATCGAATCTATGTCGCTCTTTAAGATAGATTGTTGAACTATGGCTCGAATCCTTAAGGATCGATCAAAAAAACACGGTTTGCCACCTGGCTCGTTAATTCCGGTGGTCGACGATAACAACTCAAAAGATTTTGAGTGTTCGATTTTCGAATACGACGCAGTGACGTTTACAGAGTCTGCGTCCGACAAATTGGTGTCGGCAATCAGAAGTGCTCAAGATAAACGGCGTGTCACTTGGGTAGCGCTTCAGGGCCTATCGGACCCCAAAAGAATTGAAGAAATCGGAAAGCTTTTTGGAATTCAAGGACTTTGGATTGAAGACGTGCTCAATACCGACCACAGACCAAAGCTCGAAGAACTGAGCTCTTTGATTTTTCTCATTTTAAAGTCGCCAAGGATTGAGGCACTGAACCCCGCCCATATTGAATTTGAACAGATCAATTTATTTTTAGGAGATGGCTTTGTACTAAGCGTTCAAGAGCGTCTTAGCAATGTATTTGAATTCGTGACAAAACGAATTCGAGACCGCAAAGGCATCGTTCGAGAAAAGGGCGCTGATTATCTTTTTTACGCCCTCCTCGACACTGTTATAGACAATTACTTTGTCGTCACTGAAAAATTATCTCTTGAAATTGAAACAATAGAAGAAGAGGTCAATGAATTCGAAGATAGAGACTTCCCCGTAAGAATCAACAGACTCAAAACCGAAACTATTTTTCTTAAAAAGGCTATTGTACCTATACGCGAAGCTCTAACAGCAATTATTAAATCACAAAACCAGTTTTTAGAAGAGAAGACAAAAATTTATCTCAATGACGTTTTGGACCACGTTATTCAGATTATCGACGTCAATGAAAACAACAAAGAACTTCTTGTGAACTTAGCCTTCACCCACCAAAGCAAGCTCAATCAACGCACAAACGAAATAGTTAAAGTACTCACTCTGTTTGCTTCGATATTCAGCCCATTAACTTTTATAGTTGGCGTCTATGGAATGAACTTTACTCACATGCCCGAGTATCAATGGGAGCACGGCTATGCTTTTATTTGGCTGCTGATTGCTTTCGTTGCAGGCATGATGCTTTATTTATTCAAGCGCAAGGGGTGGTTTTGAAAACACAAAACAAAACTCTTCGCCTGAGTAAGCTTCTACCAATTACTGTCCCAAAGCAGCCCTCAGAGACGACGTGCGGCCCGACATGTCTTTACGCCACCTATCAATATTACGGGCACAAGACCGATCTAGATTCCGTCATTCGAGAAGTTCGAGTGCTCGACGAAGGAGGCACTTTAGGCGTTGCCATCGGGCTTCACGCGCTAGATGCCGGCTTTAAAGTCTCTATATGTAACTACAACCTGGCCCTTTTCGATCCGACTTGGTTTTCTTTAGAGAGTCGCGACCTTATCGAAAAACTGAGATCACAAAGAGACGTTAAAGCAAAATCAAAACTTCAGTTGGCCTCAGAATACTATATTGAATTTTTAGAAAAAGGTGGACGTGTTTTTCATCAGGAACTCTCTGGAAAACTCATAGCTCGTGCTATTTCTCATGGTATTCCTGTCCTTACGGGTTTGAGCGCCACTTATCTTTACCAGACTTCCCGTGAAATTGGCGACGACTGTAGATCTGACGATATTTACGGAGAACCACAAGGACACTTTGTAGTGATTTCTGGCTATGACTTAAAGAAAAAGACATTGAAGATTTCGGACCCCTTTAAAGGCAATCCCCATGGTGGAACCCAAGACTACAATTTGCCTAGTCGGAGAGTTCTTAGTTCCATTCTTCTTGGTATTGTCACCTATGACGCCAACTTGCTTTTTATAGAACCTAGGGAATAGATATGACGCACATTATTGTGGTGAGTGATCGCAAAGACTGGCCAGTAAATGTACCTCAGGTCGAAGTCATCGAGGCCAGTGACTATTTGACTAACGAAAAATACCACAAGCAAAGGTTTCGGATTTTTAACTTGTGTCAGAGTTACAGTTATCTGTCGGAAGGATATTATGTTTCGTTACTGGCGGAGGCTAGATCTCACCGGCCGATTCCTAGCGTGGCGACGATTCTTGACTTTAAGGCGCGAGACATCTTTCGGATTACTTCGGATGAACTGAGTGAGATCATTCAGAAGTCGCTCCACAATCTTGTCTCGAGTCAGTTTGAACTAAGCATCTACTTTGGTAGAAACACCTCGAAGAGATACGAGCGGCTCTCGCGTGCGCTCTTCGACGCTTTTCGATCGCCATTTGTAAAAGCCTCTTTTGAAAAGAAAAAAGGTAAGTGGGCTATAAAATCTATTCGGCCGATTTCGTTTTCCGACATCCCAAAAAACCACATGAGCTTTGTCGTAGAGTGCGCAGAGGCTTACTTTCGTAGGTCCGAAACCAAGAAGTCGACGAAAAAATATCGATACAATTTGGCTCTTCTAACAAACCCTCAAGAAAAGTTTGCGCCATCAGATGAAGCGGCCCTAGATAAAATGGAGAGGGCCTTCGAAAAACAATCTATTTCTGTCGATTTCATCACTCGAAAAGACTTTTCTCGGCTTCCTACATTCGATGCCCTCTTTATAAGAGAGACAACTTCCGTAAATCATTACACTTATAGTTTTGCACGACGCGCGGTAGCTGAAGGGCTTGTGGTGATTGATGATCCGACGTCGATTTTAAGATGTTGCAACAAAGTTTTTCTCAATGAAATTCTAGAAAAAAATAAAATTGCCAGACCGAAAACTTTGATCGTTGCCGAATCTAACTCTCACCAATCTCTTAAAGAAATTGGACTTCCTTGCGTACTAAAGCTTCCTGATAGCTCCTTCTCGCAAGGTGTTTACAAAGCCAATTCTCTCAAAGAGTACATTAAGTTTTCAGAGTTGGTATTTGCTCAGTCAGAGCTGATGATTGTTCAAGAGTTTGTGAAGACAGACTTCGACTGGCGAGTGGGTGTTTTAGGAGGCAAGGCCATTTATGTCTGCCGCTACTTCATGGCGCGCTCGCATTGGCAGATCATCAAGTCTGATGGTAGCAGCGCGGTCGACTATGGAAAGGCCGAGTGTTTTGCACTCTCAGAGGTAAACCCAGAGCTCATTTCGACAGCCGAAAGGGCTGCCGAATGTATAGGGGATGGGCTTTATGGCGTCGACATAAAACAAGTTGGCAATAAGTTCTTCGTCATTGAGATCAATGACAATCCCACTTTAGAGAGCCAGGTAGAAGACCGGATTCTAAAAAATGAGCTTTATGACATAATCGCCAAACATTTTTTGACTAAGCTAGACTCACGCTAAGCCAATGCAGTTACTGCATTTAAGGAGCCTCTGATTGAATCCAACTTATCGAGCCTTTGAAGCCTTTGGGATAGAGTTAGAATATATGATCGTCGACAAAAGGTCGCACGAGATAAGAGCTGTTGCTGATGCTGTTCTTGGCCCCGAGGGCGACATTCAGGATGGCCCTGTAGATTGGTCAAATGAACTGGTCAATCACGTCATTGAAATCAAGAATGCGGCGCCCACTTCGTCAATTTTAGATTCGGAAATACACTTTCAGAGTAGCATTCATAAAATTCTCGATCGACTTGATAGTTTAAATTGTGAGTTACTCCCGGGTGCCATGCACTTTTGGTTTGACCCGAAAGAAGCAAGGCTTTGGCCGAAGGGGTATTCCGAAGTCTACCAAATGTACGACAAGATATTTGGTTGTCACGGCCACGGGTGGGCAAACCTTCAGGCCACTCATCTCAATTTGCCATTTGCAAACGAAGACGAGTTTGTAAGACTTCATGAAGCCATTCGCAGCGTTTTACCTTTGCTACCGGCGCTCTCTGCAAGTTCTCCGGTAGTTCAAAGCAAACTTACTGGCTACTGCGACACCCGCCTTCACTATTATTCGCAGAACCAAAGGCGTATCCCTCAGATCATTGGTCCATTGATTCCAGAATCCGTAACTGGCATAGAGGATTACCGCGCCCAAATCCTTGCTCCTATGTACAACGCCATAGCACCACAAGATCCGCAAAAGATTTTGCAACATGAGTGGCTCAACTCAAGAGCGGCGATCGCCCGATTCGAGCGATCGGCCATCGAGATCCGTATTTTAGACATTCAGGAGTGTGTGGGGCAAGACATAGCAATTTGCCATTTTGTAGCCGAACTTGTTAAGGCGATCTTTGAAGGGAAGATCGAGATCAAGAGCTCTCAGGTTTCAAGTGATGTTTTACGATCCGTATTCTTAGCGACATTAAAAGATGGGATGGATGCCAAAATTTCAGAGCCAGAGTTTTTAAGTATTTGGGGCAAAGACAGTGCAGCTACAGCTCGCGATCTGACCATGCATTTGTTAAGTAAATTAACTTCTTTAGTGGATATCAAACAAACTGCTGGCAGAATAGAATTTCTTGTCGAAAGCGGAAATCTATCGGAGCGAATTCAACGACTGCTAAAAAAGTATGGCAGTGTTTCTGCTCCTGGGGAGGAAGTTCCCAAAAAGATTCTCAATCATGTTTCCTCAAATCTGGCTTATTGCCTTAGAAGTAATTCTCGACTGGAAGTCGCATGAGCGCTGTAGCGCAAAATGGGGTTCAAGGCCGAGGTAAAAAAACAAAGTCTCGCCAAAGTATATCAAAGAACCCGAATCGCTCTAACACGCGTAAACCTACTCTATCTGCGCTTTTCTTAATTACTGTTGAGCATGCGGTGAAGCGGATGCCTCATAAACGATGTTTTTCTAACCCGCAGAAATACAAAGACGCGCGCAAAGTCGTTTCAACTCATCTCGGTTGGGATGAGGGCACGCTCATCTTTGCTAACAAATTAAGTGTGGCCCTCGAAAAGCGACGGGCAAAAGTTGTTTTGGTAGAATCTAGATGGAGTCGACTGATAATTGATTACAACCGTACAAGTGCGCGGCTAACACGCTACGGGCTGGCCTTAGACGCAAAGACGCAAGCGAAGGTGCTTAGCGATTACAAGAACTACTACGACGATATCGATAGAATAATCGACAAGGAGTCCGCAAGGAGGGCTGTTTTTCACATTTCGCTGCACACTTTTGTTCCAGTTCTTCGAGGCAAAGTGCGACGTGCCGATGTGGGAATACTCTATAATCCGAAGGTGAGAAACGAGCGAGAATACGCTATGGCATTAAAGTACCATGCTATAAAGAATGAAAACTTGCTAAGGAAAGAGAGTGCTTTCAACAAGGGCTACAAATTCTACCTTAACGAGCCCTATAGAGGTTGGACCGATGCTCTTACGAATAAGACGTCAAAAAAATATTCCAAAAGGCGCGCTTACTTTCCGGTTTGTATCGAAGTTAACCAAAAGGTTGTCAAAGACGCCGAATTGAAAAAGCTTATATCGCAGACACTCTTGCAAGCGGCGATGGCTCTATCAGGTAAATAATCTGCTAGTTGGACCTGCCTGGGTGAAAACTTTTTAGTCTTACGTTCGACTTGCACTTTCAGCGTAGAAGTCAAATTTAGAGCAGCAAGGCAATGGTTAAAAAAAATCGATCAGAAATAAATTCTTGCACCCAGGGCAAATCCAAAGTCCACTTCTACTCGTGGCACGAGCTCAACAGTGGGAGCTATTTCAGCGAAGGCATCAAACTGTCTTTGGCTGATAGGAAATCCTAAGCCGGCAGAAAAACGCGGACCAAGGTGTATTTTGCGACTGTCAACAAGCTGAGCATCTCTCTCTTTTCGAAACCTCAACCTTGCGCCCAACCCTGCATACCAATCAAATTTGTAGTTGTTGACTTGAATAGCGTCGTACTGCTGAAAAAGATAAGTCCCATGCAAATGGGGATCAGAATCGAATGCCACCGCGCCATCAATCGAGTTCCTGGGCGAAACTTTGAAATTTGCCGAAACACCGGTCGGATTAGCGAGTATCAAACCCACCCCCACGGTTCTTGAATTTCCGGCGGCAGCCCGGCATTCCCCTAAGGTCAGAAAACCAGTCACAAATAGCAGAATTGAAAGTGTAAAACCGAGACTCGTCATATTAGCTCCCAGAAAACTGAATGAATGATTGAATACGCACCTCTAATTTACGCTCCTGTTTTTAGCATTACATACACTGTCAAGGCATTTTACTGACCATATATTTTTAGAACACGCTTCACAGCTTAAGAGACAGTTAGCTTTCTGCCGATATGCTCGATCTGTCTCTAGAAATTTCGTCATTAGCTTTTTATTGATCGCCATTGGTTGGCAGGAACGACATGCCTCTTCCGGTATCTGGCAGTCAACGTCGGCTTTACACGCAAAGAACTCTGGACCCAGTTTCAGCGATTCAACCTTGGGTAAACAATCGGCTCCAACATTGAGAGAAAGCAAACAGGTAATGAAAAAGCTGGTCCACTTCACTTTCGAAACTGTCATTTCGTTAGGATACCTTCTTAAATTTTTGCCGGTGTTTGTCCGGGTCCTTGTCCGGGTCCTTGTCCGGGCCCCTGACCGGGTCCTCCAGGACACTGCCCCGGATGCTGATCAGGATCGCATGGCGGAGGCGTTGGAGTCGGCGTTGGAGTCGGCGTTGGAGTCGGCGTTGGAGTCGGCGTTGGAGTCGGCGTTGGAGTCGGCGTTGGAGTCG
>PEZS01000002.1:193624-206069 GCA_002778785.1 Bdellovibrionales bacterium CG10_big_fil_rev_8_21_14_0_10_45_34
TGGCGTTGGCGTCGGCGTTGGCGTTGGCGTTGGCGTCGGCGTTGGCGTTGGCGTTGGCGTCGGCGTTGGCGTTGGCGTCGGCGTTGGCGTTGGCGTTGGAGTCGGAGTTGGCGTCGGAGTCGGAGTCGGAGTCGGAGTCGGAGTCGGAGTCGGCGTTGGCGTCGGACAAGGTACTGGCTCTGGAAGCGGACCTGGGTTTGGATCTGCTACGCAGTTAACAACGTAAACGCCGGTTCCCCGCTGAATTGTACAAATGGAAAAACTTCCGACTTGGGCAAATTCGGGGCAATACAGTGCAGGAAGAAGCGTGACTCTATCGGTGATAGTGCGGCAATTTTTTGTAGCGGAAAAATACAATGCAAATTCTGATTCTAACTGACTGTATGCTGAACTCACATCAGGACAAACGCCAGGGTCAGGAACTGGAATTGGATTATAATCAACCTCGCAGGAAAGTCTTAACCCGCCAGCTACATTTCGCGACGTGCAAATTGCATATTCATTGGCAGGGGTAATGCCCGGACACAAAAGCCCTTCTGTGTTTGTAACTTGATCATAAAATCCACGACATTTTGAAGATATTTGCGCGTAAGCCGAATCGAGAATCAACATGGATAGAGCTGCAAATAACCCGAATCGCAGAGCGAAAAAAATCATAATTGTCCCCCCGAAAAAATACCTTCTATTTCTAAGCCTTGAGTGTAAATATTACAATCTATAATGGCTAGGTCGGGGCTGGATTGCCTCTAGCGGCAGCACCCACGCTTTAAGAGTAAAATCCGATCGCCACACCCCGCCGCTCGCCAGCAATCTTTCGAACGCCTAAAATTGCGTGCTGCGTCACAGAGAGACGCGCCCCTTATCGTTCCAGCTGCTCTGCCCCGGTCTCAATAATACGCGCAAATGTTAAGGGTTCAAAACCTCGCCAAAGAGCATTTGCTCCACGAACTGGTGTTCAACTCTAGGGTTCTCTCCGCGACATTTCATTTGATTGAGCGGAATCCAAACAAAGTCCGGGTTCGATTCGCCTCTCTTCCACTCACCTTTTAGAATATTGCCCTGATCATCGGTCCACAAGTAGTAGTCAAAATACGGTTCAAAACTGCGCGCCTCTCCAACTTTGTTATCGATATCACGATCGTATACATGAACCTTCAATCTAGCTCTCACGCTAACCCTGCCCTCATTATTCTTCTTGCTGATTTTAAACTCGTACCGAGAGATGACATAGTTATCGACCTTGTCGTCATTGTAACGATCATAGGCGATGGGCCGCCGGAGCACCTTGATAGAATAAATAAGCGCTTTATGAAAAAGCTCTGCTGAAATGTCGGTAAAGTCTGGCTGCCTAGAGTTGTTTCGACTTCCGTAAAACAACCAGTTCGCACAATAACTGGCTTCGTTGAGTAGGCCCTTTTGGTCCCAAACACTCAAACTTACTCCCAGCTCCGGCAGGTATACTGGCTTTTTAGGCTCGGGGTACAAGATACTTGCTGCTGCCCAGCCATTACAGTGCCCGCCCCATTCTACGTCGTCCAACGAGTGAATCTCTAATTCCCAGTCGACACTTTTGGGATTCACACCCGTTTTCAGATTAACCCACTGATCGTAAAGCGATAACGGAGGATTCGATCCGGCAGCAAGTGGCGCATCTTTATATGGATACCAGTAACCTCGCCAAGGGCGATTCTCTTTTGGCAACTCTTCTTTGTATTTACCTGGTAGAACGAGATAGAGATTTTTACTTACGTTTTTTGTAGCAATCCGAAACGCATGTGCTGCAATCAAAACACTATCCCAGGGCAAAGTGATTTCTGAAATCTTCTGTGCAACTACTTTTTCACTTTGGCGCGGAAGTTGAGGCACCAACAGTTCTGCTGGTATTGCGTCAAATTGTAGTCTTTGGGAGTTCCATAGTCCTGCCTTAAAAATGTCTTCTTGAAGAGTGACAAACTGAATGTCTGTAGATTCCGCCATCTTCCAAAAAGTAAAGATGTCGTGTTTAAGCTGGCACCAAATCTCTTGTTCGTTCAAAACTTGATTGATACGCAAAAAATTACACGACCAAGATGGCTGATGCATCTCGAGAGTGTGACGTGAAAATTGAGTTGGCGTTTGAAACGAACTTGATACGACCAATCCAAGTGATACAAGCCAAGAATGCATCGCCCCCCCTTCTCAGATTCTTTAATCTAGCTGAACACTACTAAAAGATGCTCTCACTTTGCCACTGCCGGGGGCAATCTAATTTGCTTCTTTTGGCGTACCCTGGCCTCTGTTCCTAGACATACAGTTGAGAAGGTGTTACTCAGAATCTTCACATTGAATTCATTCAATGGTCTCGGCCTTAGGAGTCTGGATCTGAGACCAAACCAAATTCACAGCAGTTCTTTGAGTTGAGTTAGAAACAAATTAAGGAGATCTCTTTTGCCAACTTTGAACCATTTTCACATGTTAATTTTGTTATCGCTTTTTAGTTCACTATTCGGTTGCAGCACCGCTCCAGTGAAATTTCAAAATGCTGAAACCAACGCAATGACTTTTCAAGTTAGCTCTCTGCTGACTCAATTAAAATCTTTTGATACCGACCGAGACACCAAGATCACTGTACTCGACACGGTTTCTTTTCCGTCGATCCTTACAAACTCACAGGGTGAGACTTTACAGATTAACGGGATCTACCCACTTTCTATTGCTTGGCAAGAGACTGCTCTCGCCATAGAGGCAAAGCAAAGCGAAGTCACGCTTGATAAAAATAAGCTAACTCAAAAGCCACTAAAAAGAGCGCGTGACCTCATATCGAAGTACTACTGGGATAACCTTACACGCCGGCTCGATAAAGAGGGCGTGCTTGCGATGATAGATTCTAAGACAAACAATGCGGGACTACATATCTATGTACCAAACAGTGATTCCGTTCAGTTCAATTACTACAGAAAGCTTTTGCCTTATTGGCGAAGCCAAAATGTTCGCGTGTATCTTCACCGCCTGCCGCAAAAAATAACAGCTGGGTTTGTGCGCAACCTTGACGGCCAGCATGGGATTCTCGCTCTTGGATATCGCCAAATGGGTAATGGAAGCATCGAACCTCTACCTTTTGTAGTACCGGGCGGTCGATTTAACGAAATGTATGGTTGGGACAGCTACTTCATTGCACTTGGACTCATTGAAAGCGGTAAAATCGAGCTGGCCAAGGCGATGGTTGATAACTTCGTTTATCAAACCAATCACTACGGAAAGATCCTCAACGCCAATCGTAGTTACTATCTCACTCGCTCACAGCCACCCTTTACAACATCAATGATCCGAGCGGTGTACGAAAAACTACCGAACAACCAAGAAAGTCGAGAGTGGGTTGCAGGAGCTATGAGAGCCGCCCTCAAGGAGTACAACAAGGTGTGGATGAGTCCGCCCCGGCGAGATGCTGTTACGGGGCTCAGTAGATATTATGCTGAGGGGCTGGGGCCATGCCCTGAGGTTGAACGAGGGCATTACAACGAAGCACTCGTTTCTTTTGTAGGAGATAAGCAATTCCCTCAAGCGAAAAATGTGCAAGAGCTGATAGATATTATCACGAACTCTTTTCAAAAAAATCCGAAGTTTAAAATTCAAAATAAACAATTAGCAGACTTCTTTCTTCATGATCGCACTATGCGAGAATCTGGACACGACACGACCTTTCGTTGGCACGACAAAGCTGCTGACTATGCGACAGTCGATTTGAACTCCCTACTCTTTAAGTACGAACAGGATTTTTTGGATCTCGTTCAAGAAGGAGTCCTATCTTCTGAGGAATTCGGGATTGCAGAATATTGGCGGAACGCGAGGAACTCGAGAAGATTAGCCATGTTTAAACATATGCATGAGCCAACAAGCGGACTCTTTTACGATTACAATCTTGCCGAAAAGAAGCGATCGGACTTTCTGTCGGCAACTGTTTTTTACACACTTTGGGCCGGTATTGTTGACCAAACTCAGGCCAGAAAGTTGACTCGATCTGCATTGTTGGAGCTTGAGCAACCCGGAGGACTTGCATCCACTTCTTTGTCTTCACTAAAAAAGTACGGTTACCCGCCAGGGCAACGTCAATGGGATTATCCAAATGGATGGGCTCCACATCAGATACTTGCCTGGAAGGGCCTTGAACAAATGGGTTTTCCTGGGGACGCAGGGCGCCTGAAGCAAACGTGGACAGAAATGCTTGCCAAGGGAATTAGTGATTACAACGGAACCATTCCGGAAAAATATGATGTAGCTAATCGATCCCACAAAGTATTTGCCGAGTACGGAAATGTGGGCACCGACTTCAGCTATATTACCAAAGAAGGTTTTGGCTGGATGAACACTTCCATTCTTTTAGGTTTAAAAAAATAGACTCGCTACCTTTCTCAAAGCGTCTCTCGTCTTAGCATTAACTTTGGCAGTACGGTGCCTGATTTTAAGACGCGTATTTAGAGCCGACGGAAGCCAGCGAAAAACGTCGCAGATCTGCCGCCATAAGTAATCAAAAGTAGATTTCATAAGTCGCGAGGGGCGATCAACCTTTTCAGTTACGATATTGATCGTCTCGAGCTTTAGACCGCGAAGGAGACTCCAAATTAAAGTCTCTAGTGTGTAAGTGTATGTGGCTTTAGCTGGGAAGTGCGCGAAATCACTGAGGCGAAATACTCTAAAACCCGATACCAAGTCGATAGGTTTTGATCGGAAGCACTTTGACAACAACCAAGATCCAAACGTCAGCAATGTTTTTTTGGTTCGGTTAAGGTTTTTGTCCAACAAGCGATCGCGATTGCCTATAACAAGGCTTGCCTCGCTGGATTCAAGCTTTGCAAGAAGCCTTGGTATTTCAAATGCAGGATACTGCCCGTCGGCATCAAAGACAACAAGTGCGTCGAAGCCGTGATCTCTTGCAAACCTCAGACCTGTTTTAAAAACCTCTGCAAGACCTTTATTTTTATCATGCCGGATCACATGATCAATGCCCATACTCTTTGCAATGGTTGCTGAACCATCCGTAGAGCCGTCGTCTATAAGCAATAAAAACGGTGCATTGTCGTGGCTCGAAAAAGATTGTAGCGCCTCTATGGTCTTTGAAAGTGTTTCTGCCTCGTTGAAGCAGGGAATCATTATGCAGATTTGCATTTCGTAAGATTAACATGTTTGCTGAATTTACGGCGGTCCAGGTGAACTATCTTCATTCAAATTTAACGAAACTCGCCAAAGGCCTAAGTTCGGAAACTAATAGGCAAACTCTGGTTATAAAAGAATGAAATCTAAGGGTACCAACTTAATGGGCGGGCCTATAGAGAGTAGTGCCTCTTTCAGCTTCTTCCCAGCAGCACAAACTACAGGGCCGTGCCTATGTTAATTCAATGAAAGCGAATAAGTAATCGCATCCATTTCGAACTGCCGTTCGGATTCGGTTGCTCCAATGTGGCTTCGTGCTTTGGTATTGATTTTCAGTTTTGTCACAAAGTTGACCTCTTCGATTTCACTGCGCTTTGCAGGTAGCTCGTAACGATCTTTCGCTCTTATGATATTTTTGGAAGGGGTTACTTGAAATAGTTCGCCATTGGAATCATTATAAAAGGCGGACCAAGGGAGGCGCGGGCCGACCTGCACTCTTGCTCTGCTATTTGGCTGATTCGAAGCATAAGCTCCTAAAAAGTAAAGCTCGGAGTTGACCTCATATGCCGATATCTTCGAGTTGTAGGTGAAAAATAAATCAGCACCAACCGACAACTTTTCGGCGGTTTTGTTCACGCCTCCATCAAAACTACCTTCGGAGCGATTCACCAAAAATTCACCGCCTAGATCAAGTGGTTGGTATCTGCAAACAATATTTTTTTCAAGAATGAGAGTCATCCCCTTAGCTAACCCAAGTTTTCGTTTAATGAGAGAGCCATATGCCTCATCACCGGTTAGGCCCAAAGAATGAGACTCTAAACGCATCTGTTCGGAGGAAGAGAAGAGAACCCGAATGTAATGAAGAGTTGCCGCTATAGCAGTGTGCCCGATAGGGCTGGGGGTCTGAGTTTGACTGAAGGAATAACTAAACTCCCCTTTTGGCTCGAGTTTCTTCACCGTGACGGAAAGACTTTTTGGGCACTCAAAAGCTCTTGCTCGATCAACATTTTGAGCTTGGGCGACCGAAAAAGCGGCAAGTATTGTAGAGGCAAGGGCAATCAGGCCAAATCTGTTTTTCATAGAAAGTACTCCTAAGACAGCGGTTACGTTTCAAAATTATTTAAAACAAACCTGGTAAAGTACGGTTTGTAGTTAGGCACAATTCCGAAGGTAGTTTAAAAACTCACCTAACAAAATAACACTTCATAAGAATCTAATTTTATCAGCTCCGGCGCGAGAGCGTGAGGGTAAATATTACCAACAAGGGTGTCGAACTCTTTGACACCATCGGCAAGTACCTAGGTGATGATTAGATGGGTCGAGGCCGCTACCTTTCCTGTCATTAAGATAAGCTGGAAAAAATTGGGGTGACCGACGGGGATCGAACCCGCGACCACAGGAGCCACAATCCTGTGCTCTACCGACTGAGCTACGGCCACCATAACTGGGGTGAAATGACAACTAACTGGATCTCACAAGAAAGCGCTAAAAGCCCCACTCAGGCAATCCCATTAAGCCCAAGATACTAAGGCGTTCTTGGCGAGCGCGCAAGGGTTTCGATAGCTGGCGCCTCTTTTAAATCCGGCGCATCCTTTATACCCAGCTCCTTTAAACGCCTCGCCGACGGTAAAACCCTCGACTCCAGGGAGCTGGTCGACTGATTGTAGGACTGCACGGCCGAATCAAGCTTCTTACCCACCTCAGAGAAATGCTCCAGCCACGGAGCCAGCCTTTGATAGAACTCTTTGGCAGAGTCGACAATTTTGTAGGCGTTCTCAGCGATTTCCTGCTGCTGCCACCCATACGCAACGGCCTTAAGCAATGAAACAAGCTGGGTCGGCGTAGCAATCATTACCCGGCTCTCAAGCGCTGTCTCTATAAGCGCGGGGTCGATCTCCATGGCCGAATAGAGCATGGCCTCATTAGGCAAAAAGAGCACAACGAAGTCGGGACTCTGAGGGAACTGCTCCCAATAGGACTTTTTTGAAAGTTCCGTAACGCGTGCTTTCAGCTGCCGAGCATGCTTTTCTCTTGAAACCTTTCGATCGGCCTCAGTCACGGCATTGATCGACTCTAAAAAGGCATCCATCGGAGCTTTAGCGTCTACAACCACCATCCTCCGGTTCGGAAGATGAACCACAAGATCCGGCCTAAGGATTCGCTCACCATCGGTAATAGTTTTTTGCTCTTCGAAATCACAATGTTCGCTAAGCCCCGCCAGCTCTACCACCCTTCGCAGCTGAAGCTCGCCCCAGCTACCTCGAACTTCGGGCCGCCTAAGAACGCTTGCAAGTTGTGACGCCTCTTTTCGAACAAGCTCACTCGCCTCAACAGAACTTTTTAGAAATTGGTGGATTTCGCCGAACTGCTGAGAGCGCTGAGTCTCTACTCGCGCCATATCGCCTTCTACCTTCGTTAGAAGCTCGCGGATGGGCCCCACAAGAGTCTGAAAGTCTTTCGACTTCTTTTCTAAAACATGTGAAGCCTCTTGAGACTTTAAATCAAATCGCTCTGTCGCTAACTTTAAAAAAGAATTGGTTTGTTTTTCGAGCACCTCGAACGAGATTGACTGAAACTGGCTTTGAACTTGCTTGAGGCTTTGCTCAAAAAAAACTTCTCTAGCCGAGTAGTCAGCTTTTTGTCTCTCTAACTCTGATTGCAACAATTGCGATTTCCATCGGCTTTTTTGCCATAACCAAAAGAATGCTAACGCCGATACTCCAGCTCCAATTGCAAGCACATTTACTAGCATTTTAACCCCTTCAGCATTCGCTTTAAGTTTTCGATCACTTTCGTGATCGGATCGGTTTTGTCATAACATATTGTCTTAGCAATGGTTAAACTTTCGCATTCGCTTTTCATATTGAATATCGTGAACACCACTAATTTAAATCTTAAGAGTAATTTGGGGTAGCGTCCGCCGTCGAATCGGTGTTGGTATTCTCAAAATCGCTTTTGCTCACGTTACCTTTACCTAATCTTTCCTTCATCACCGTGTCGGGTAGCTGCTCTTGCCGAACCTTTTTGATCTCCCACAACTTGGCGTACTTGAGAAACATAGAATAGCCGGCACTTACAGAGATGATAAATCCCGCTAACCCATCTAAAAAACCGAGCTTCAATATATAAGTTTCAACGAACTTCGAAATAGGCTTAGTCACCATTCGAAACAAAGAAGCACTTCTGCTCGCACGTGCCAAATCTCTCGCACCAAGAGAAGAGTAGAGATTGTTCATAGCAACCTGATGAGAGATATCTTTAAATACCCAGTGTTCGATTGGGTTTGCGAAACGTGCAACTTGCTTACTCGTTACCCTCTCGTGCACTTCACCGCCTGCCCACTCCGCGTTTTTGCGATCGAAAAATCGAAGTTGATAATCTGGATACCAACCACCATGCCGTATCCACTTACCCAAATAGTGCGATATCCGCGGCGCCTCAAATCCGTCAGCGTAAGGTTCGCCATCTTCGAGCATTCTTTGGATTTCTTTACTTAGCCCCTCTGAAAGGGCTTCGTCGGCATCGAGAGACAGTATCCAGTCATTGCTTGCCAGCTCAACGGCGCGTTGCTTTTGGGCGCGATACCCTCTAAAAGCCTCCACATATAACTTGGCGCCCAGCTTTTTGCTGAGCTCACAAGTGTTGTCGCGACTTCCGCTATCTAAAACAACGATCTCATCGACCCACTTCGCACTTCGTAGGCACCGCTCAATATTATCGGCTTCGTTGAAAGTGATTACAACCAGTGAAACTTTTGTCTTCATTTGCGAAAACTTAACCCATACGAGGCTTGTTTGTCGTCGATTTTTTACATCAAAGTGGGCTCTAAAAGTTCAGCCTGTATGGCCCTCTTACCCGATTTGAGCCTTTCAAAAGCTGTGCATGTCCCAATAAACCCCGAAGTATGACATAGCTCTGCCACTGACCAGCTATAAAAATTTATCGCCGGGTTTTGTAGAGGTTCGAGTTGTCAAAACGGATTATCAGATCTAGGCTTGCCCATGCAAGGAGATCAATCATGTCTTTCGCAATCAAAACTCGATGTGTTTTTGGCCGACTAACGGCTGTCTTAGTTACTAGTTTCTTTTCGGTAACATCTTTAGGTTATTTTAGCACCATGGATACGGGTGAAGTCTTACCTTCTAACAACTACCGCATACAACTTGAGCCTCAGCTGATTACAACTGCTCCCAGCGGATTAAACCTCAATGCCAGGTTCGATGCAGGTGTTAATGAAAGTTCGAACGTGCGAGCTATCCTAGGATTTGGGCGCACGGATTTTCATTGGGGTCTTATGTACAAGTGGGTTCCTATTCCAGATTACGAAGGGCAACCTGCACTTGGAATAATGGGTGGATTTGAATGGGCACGGGACGACGATAAATCAGTTCTTACGGCCCGAATACATCCAATTATTAGTAAAGAGTTTGGAACCGATATCGGAAAACTAACTCCCTACGCGTCTGTTCCTATCGGACTTTCCGGCGGAGACGGCTCATCAAAAACGCCCATCCAACTTGCACTCGGAACAGGGTGGAAGCCTACAGATTTAAACAAAGTCTCTTTCTTAGCGGAAGCTGGGCTTGAGCTCAATGATTCCTTTTCTTACGTATCCGTTGCGGCACAAATTGCCTTCGACGAAGAAGGCATCGCCTTCGAATAATTTTAGATGAAGAACGCAGCGCTTTGATTCCACACCTCCCCCAATCTCATTGGGCGCCGACTTAGAGCTGAGGCGTGAGACCAAGGCCTTCTCTTACTATAGGCCATCGTCTGGTAATCGTACTTTTCACCTAAAGGTTCTGACTTACTTCTTGGTTCCACTGATAATAGTGACTACAAAATTATCTAAACCAAAAGGGGAGAAGTCAGATGCGAACAAGCATTGCACTGAGAGGAAGTCTATTTGTCATTTCAATGACAACGATTCTAGTTAATTGTTCCGGCAGCGGAGGTGTTGGCACCACAGCGTCAAGCACACTATCAAGTTTTGCCAGCACTATGGCCGAAGATATTGTTGTGGCATCGCCAACAGCAAGTACGTCTTCGACGCTTGCATTCACCTTTTTAGAAAACGCTGCAGATACCGGAGCCTTCGCCGCACCTAGTGCAACTGATACCGCAGCTACAAAAAAAACGTCGCTCGCAACACTTCTTGCCGCAACAGCACCTGCTACTTGCGGCATTTCGATAACTTTGTCGGCGCGGCAACACGAGCAAATTGTTACGGGCCTAGTGTCAACTATACGAACCATGAGATGGGCAATGGCAGCGGCAACTGGCCTGGCGGCGATCTTGGTATTTGGGAAGAGTCTGTTGACGGCGAAGCCTGTGCTTCTGCGCAGTTAACAGCTCAAATGCGAGGAGTAATCTCTTACATCGACATGGCCCAGTTCATTGGTGCCGGAATGAGCTGCACAGCCAACAAAAATAGTCTAACTCTTCCGGGAGTTGGCGAAAGCTTGGATCTTGCAAGCGCTTTAGCAGGGTTAGTTACAATTGATTCTACGGCTGTTACAATTACAACTGCAACCTTAGCACGCGCTGCAAATGATTCTTCTGGGAATCCCGTATACATATCTACGCTTGAGGGAACTGCCGGATCAAACTCTTACTTTATTAGAATCAAACACGTGCCCACTGCGGCAGATGATTCTACGAACAAAGGGAAGATCTCTGTAAAGATCACAACAGGCTCTGCTACAGACGGGGTTTCACTCGACTACGAAAAGACATCCGCAACAGCCGCTCGAATGTTGTTGAGAAAAATTAATTTCTCAAGCACTGGCCAAGATCCGTTTGCATCTGCAACCGACTTTACAGTCGATTATGCGAAGTCTTGGAACAATAATGCCGACCACTTCCTCGCTGAAATCAATCCAGCCGACTACACCGGAAAGTATTCCTACGCTTGGCAAGCAGGCACTGGCGACTCTCATACACGCGTATTTAACGCCACCGTTGCGACAGCATCTGGCGCAACAACCGGAACTGCTTTTTTTGGATTTGGTCCAACAGTACAAACTGGGGCTGGAGCGATTTCTGGAATGATCTGTGCCTGGACGGGGCCAGACTCAAACCACACTCCTGTTAGTAAAGTACAAAGGCAAGACATAGTACTTACCGCCGGCAAGTTTGCAGTTTCTGGAACTTCAAAGACCGTTTTTGATCCTGTAGCAGACTGTGAAGCAGCTGGGGCCATGAGTATGAACTGGAATAGTGGGGCGAGCACTCGCGCGGCAAGCTCTACTACTGAAAATCTAGAACTTTTAACAGCTGTCTCCGCTGTATTCGGAAGCCAACCGACAGCTCCCGCCAACGTCGATCTGTAAACGAAATTTTAAGACTTCGAATGCGCTGGTTTGCAATAAAGCCAGCGCTTCAATCTAGGCGAACTTCGCTATCACCATGCATTATGCAAACCATGCCGCAATCAGCGCCAAAAGGGCTGGTATTCCTTGAACAAGTAAAATGCGACGGCTCACTGAATAACCCCCATAAATGGCAGCTACTAATATGCAAATCAAAAAGAAAAGAGCTAATTGCTTTGAAACCTGTGAATCAGGATGAAAGATTGCCCATATCAATCCAGCCGCCAAAAATCCATTGTAAAGCCCTTGGTTCGCTGCCAAAACAGCGCGATCTTTTGCCTGCTCTTGCGTCATCCTAAATATTTTTCGACCGGTCGGCTTAGTCCACAGAAACATTTCAAGAATCAAAAAATAGATATGAAGAATCGCAACACCACTGAGCAGAAAGTTTCTAATAACCATTTCCAAAAAGTATATCTGTTCTTACAGTCGGTCATTTAAAAAGTCTGCTCTGTCTACCTGAGAGCAAGTAAGTGCCGGGTGGACAAGTGCCAATTCTTCTTTCATGCTATCTCTCAGGCACATAAAAAGGATCCCTTATGGTTTATATTTTACTCATCGCTACACTATTTACTGTTTTACCAGTTGCTTACTTCCTTGATCAGCCGGAGCCGATACTTGTCCTCATCCAAGAGGATTGGAGTAAAGTCGCAATATTATTCTTTGGGATATCTTTCGTTGCACTTGCCCTGTGGGGTTACTTCAGGCAAAAACGCTCTAATTGAAGACCTATTCACGCCGTTCGACATACCGGCAGAAATGTTATCATTGTTGTCGATACTCTTGAGGCGAAAAAGAACACTGGCTTTCGCTCAAAGGAGATCAAGCTCTTACAGGAAAAGGTTCAAGAGCATCGTATTGAATCATTGCAAAATGACACCGAGGGAGTGGGAGTTTGATTACCCCGCCTCTGACTGAACTTTTGCTCTAATCTCGGCTATTCGGAA